>CAIQEX010000663.1 GCA_903870955.1 uncultured beta proteobacterium | reverse complement strand
TGCAGACGCAAAAAGCCAAACCAGTACCCATCATTCTGTTTGGAACAGATTACTGGAAGCGTCTGATCAATATGGATGTGCTGGTAGAAGACGGCACCATTTCGCCGCAGGATCTGGATTTGATCCAGTACACGGATGAGCCGGAACAAGCCTGGCAGATGATTCGCGCTTTTTACGATTTGCCTGAGACCTGAGCTTTTTACTTCCCCGGTCTTTTAACTCACCCACCTTTTTTACTCCCCCATCCCCCAGCCCCTTACCCCCCGTCGGGGCAAGGGGAGCTTTAAGGCGGACAGCCAATTTGGCTTCTACGCGCCGAATATATAAATAAATATGTGAGAAGCGTCGAGAAAACGGAGTGGTAAGTATTGAAGCGCAGCGTCATTGAGGGCGTAGCCGAAGTGAAGAAACCAAATTGGCGGTCCGCATTAGGCTCCCCTTGTCCCGACGGGGGGCAAGGGGCGGGGGGGATGGGGGAGTAAAAAAGGTGAGAGAGTAAAAAAACTGCGGAAGTAAAGGAAAGCTTCCAAGAAAGAAGTCAATTCGAAGGCGGCCGCAAAAGCCAGGCCGCACGCGACCCGAGCGCAACCGCAGCCCCTACTGTCCAGAACACAACAGACACACCCACCACCATCCCCGCCGTACCAAACAACATCGGCATCAACACGCTGGACAGGTTGATGCTCATCAGCCGCAAACCCAAAGCCTGACCATGCAGGGCATGCGGCGTTATCTGGTGCAAGGTACTCATGATCATCGGTTGCACCGAACCCAGCGCCAACCCCAACAGCACCGAACAAAACCCCATGCTCAAAGGCGTATGCATCCAGGGATAGACGCCAAAGAGCACGGCCGTGACCAGCATGGCGCAACTCACCACCACCCACTCCTTCAAATGGGCTGCCAGCAAAGGCATCACCACGCGCACACAGGTGGCGGCTACGGCAAAGCTGCCCAATATCGCGCCAATCACCGAGGCGCTAAAGGCTCTTTCGTGGCCTAACACGGGTACCACAAAGGTGTGCACGTCCCAGCAACTCGACAACAACCAGTTCACCAGCAACAAGCGGCGCATGCCGGGTTCACGCAGCAGATGCCAGACTTGCGGTTTGGCAACGCCTTCAGGATGCACCACGGGCGCAAGTTCCTGGGTATGGCGAATCCAGAACCAGGTCAACAGGGGCAGCAGCGCCATAAACAGGAAGGCCATGCGAAAGCCCGGGATGTCCGCTGCGGTGCCGCCTAACCAGACTCCTGCATGGTCAATCAGTAGCCCAGCCAGCACGGGGCCGAAAAAATTGGAAACCGCCGGGCCGATGGCCAACCAACTGAAGACCCGCTTGAGTTCGGTGGCATCGTGGGCCGCGCGGCCCACATGGCGTTGTAACGCGATTGAGGCCGAACCTGTCGCGCCGCCCATGCACAAAGCCGTGATGCACAGCACCTCAAAGCGCGGCCAGAGCACGGCGAGCATGGCTCCTGACACGGCAAACAGCAAGGCCATGCCAACCGGCCGCCTGAGCCCATGCCGATCCGCATAGCGGCCAGCCGGAATGGCCAGAAACACTTGCATTAAAGAAAACAGCGCCAACAGGCAACCGACCGACAACGCGCCATAACCGAGCTTGAGTGCCAGCAGGGGCGCGGCCATGCGCGTGCCCGCCATCGCTGCATGCAAACATATCTGGCCGGCAATCAACCGCGCAAGTGCCCCCGCCGTTGCTTTCGCCGGTGGCGTTGGTTCGTTCATCGGCCGCTACCAGACTCCGCGCCGGCATCAGGCTCAAAGTCCAGGTCACGATCCACCGCGATGAATGCCTGTGCTTGGGTGTCTGGCAAGGTTTCCACCTTTTTGAGGGCCCGGTCCATCGCACGGCTGCGCACTTGTGCGTTGTCCAAAGTCTTGAGCACGGTCTCGGTTTGCGCCTTCACTTTGGCAAGCACATCGCCAAACTTGCCAAACTCATTCTTGACTGCGCCCAGCACCTGCCACACCTCGGAACTGCGCTTCTCCAGCGCCAGGGTTCTAAAGCCCATTTGCAGGGAACTCAGAATGGCCAGCAGCGTGGTTGGGCCGGCCAGCGTCACCCGATGGTCACGCTGCAGGCTTTCCATCAAGCCCGGACGACGCAGCACTTCGGCATACAGGCCCTCGGTGGGAAGGAACAGGATGGCGAAATCGGTGGTGTGCGGCGGCTCCACATACTTCTCGTTCATGCTCTTGGCTTCCAGGCGAATGCGCAGTTCCAGCGCCTTGCCCGCGACCTCCGCGCCAAGCACGTCCGCCCTGCCCTGCGCCTCCAACAAACGCTCGTAATCCTCGTTGGGAAACTTGGCATCTATAGGTAGCCACAGCGGTGCGCCGTTGTCAGAACGACCGGGCAACTTAATGGCAAAGTCCACCACGTTTTTGCTGCCCGGAATGGTCGCTACCTGCGCCGCATACTGGTCCGGCACAAACACCTGTTCCAGCAAGGCCTCGAGTTGCGCTTCGCCAAACATGCCCCGCGTTTTCACGTTGGTCAGCAGGTGTTTCAGGTCGCCCACGCCCTGGGCCAGCGTCTGCATTTCACCCAAACCTTTGTGCACTTGCTCAAGCCGTTCGGCCACTTGTTTGAAGCTCTCACCGAGGCGGGCCTGCAGGGTGGACTGCAACTTCTCATCCACGGTGGCGCGCATTTCATCGAGCTTGGCGGCGTTGGTGGTTTGCAACTGCGCCAGCTGCGCCTCCAAGGTCTGGCGGATCTCGGACATACGCCGTGCATTGGATTCGCTCACATTGCCGAGTTGCAGGGTCAGGGTGTCCGACAACGACTTTTGCAACAACGCGAGCTGCTGCCCAAAGGCATCAATCTGGCTGTTTTGCGTGCGCGTGGCCTCCGCGCTTTGTTGGGTCAGCGTCTGCTGGAAGGTGGCGAGGTTTTGCGAAAGTTCCTGCCGGCCACCGCGCGAGGATTCGGCAATTTCCTGGCGCAAGGCGCGTTCTAGAGCCTGCACATTGGTGGACATGGCGGACAGCAAGGCTTGCCGCGCGGCTTCGTCCTGACGTTGACGCTCCTGTTCCATTTGCGCATCGGGCTTGCGCTGGGTTAGCCACAACAGCACGCAAGTATTCAACAACACCAGGGCCAGCACGGCCCAGACCAAGAGCGAATTCAAGGCGGAGCTTTCCACCTAAACACCCGTTCTCTTCAACGCTTCCGGGTTCAGTGGCGTAACCGCTTTGCCATGCAGCAGAAAGCCAATCAGGTTGTCCACCGCCAGTGCCGCCATGGCGCGTCGCGTGCCTATCGTCGCACTGGCGATATGCGGCGTCAGCACCACGTTGGGAACCGTCAACAGTGCCGGGTTAACCTTTGGCTCGCCCTCAAACACGTCCAGACCGGCAGCTGCAATACGCTTGTCCCGCAGCGCCGCTGCCAGTGCGGTGTCGTCCACAATGCCACCGCGCGCCAGGTTGATCAGGATCGCAGTCGGCTTCATCAGCGCCAACTCCGCAGCACCAATGGTGTGATGGGAACTGGCTGAGTACGGCAGCACCAGCATCACGTGGTCAGCCGTCCGGAGCAGTTCCTCTTTGCTTACGTAGTGGGCATTGAAACTGGTTTCGGTAGCGGCATCCAGACGCGACCGGTTGTGGTAAATCACCCGCATGCCAAAGCCCAAAGCGGCGCGTTTGGCAATGGCCTGGCCAATGCGGCCCATACCGACGATACCCAGGGTCGTGCCATGCACCTCGGCACCGGCAAACAGGTCGTAGCTCCAGCGTGTCCATTTTCCGGCGCGCAGAAAGTGTTCACTTTCAGATACGCGACGCGCGGTGGCCAGCAGCAGCGCAAAGCCAAAGTCGGCCGTGGTCTCGGTCAACACATCAGGCGCATTGGTGCCCAGCACGCCAGCAGCCGTCATGGCCGCCACGTCAAAGTTGTTATAGCCCACCGACATATTGGCGCACAGCTTGAGCTGCGGACACTGTGCCAACAGCGCGGCATCGACCCGCTCGGTACCGGTCATAAAGGCCCCCGACTTGCCCTGCAGGCGACGCGCCATTTCATCGGCCGACATGATCACGTCTTCCTGATTCGATTCGACCGTAAAGTGCTGACTCAATTGCTCCAGCACTTCCGGGAAGATGGCGCGCGTGACGAGGATATTTGGTTTAGTCATGGGGCTTTTGGTTTCGGTGTTTTTGCGCTGTGGGCGCAGGGTAACTATTGGCGTAGGGGTCAAGTCGGCTGGGCGATTTCAAATACCTGGCGCAAATAGGCCAGATAGCGTTCGTCGTCACACATATTTTTTGAGGGTGTATCGGACAGCTTGGCGACCGGTTGGCCGTTGCACTTCACCATCTTGATGACGATTTGCAGTGGCTCATAGCCCAAGTCATTCGTCAGGTTGGTGCCGATGCCAAAGGCCAGTTGGCAGCGACCACGGAACTGCTGGTAAAGCTCGATGGTGCGCGGCACGGTCAAGCCGTCGCTGTAGATCAAGGTCTTGGTGCGCGGGTCCACGCGGTTGCGCACGTAGTGGTCGAGCATGCGCTCGCCCCAGTCAAACGGGTCTCCACTGTCATGGCGAGCGCCATCAAACAGTTTGCAGAAAAACATGTCGAAGTCGCGCAAGAAGGCACTCATCCCGTAGACGTCGCTGAGCGCGATCCCCAGGTCCCCCCGGTACTCACGGGCCCAGCTTTCAAAGGCGTAAACCTGGCTATCACGCAGCCGTGGGCCCAAGGCCTGACAGGCTTGCAGGTACTCGTGCGCCATGGTGCCCAAGGGCGTCAGGCCCAGCTTCATCGCCAGCCAGACGTTGCTGGTGCCAGCAAATTGGCCCGGCACACCTGGCACATTGCCGGGGCTGTGGTGCGTACCAAGACGTGCCGCCAGCACCCGAATAACTTCTTCATGCCAGGCCCGAGAGAAGCGGCGGCGTGTGCCGTAATCTGCAATTTTCAGATCAGTCAAATCCGCGCAGCGCAGTTGCCCGATCTTGACGTCCAGGCGCTTGCGCCCCTCGACAAAATCAGGGACCTGCTGGGTATTGCGAAAGTAGACCTCATTGACGATGGCCAGCACCGGGATCTCAAAAAGAATGGTGTGCAACCAGGGCCCAACGATGGCTATCGTGATGTCACCCGAGGGCAGCGGCGTGACCGTGATGTATTTCTCATTCAGTTTGAACAGCCCCAGGAAGTCGACAAAATCGCTCTTGATGAAACGCATGGAGCGCAAATAGGCCAACTCGCTTTCCTGAAAATGCAGGCTGCACAGGGAGCGTATTTCTTCCCGTATTTCGTCCACAAAGGGTGCCAGTTGCGCGCCCGGATTGCGGCACTTAAAGCGGTACTCCACTTGCGCACCAGGGAACTGGTGCAGCACGACTTGCATCATCGTGAACTTGTACAGGTCGGTATCCAGAAGGCTGGTAATGATCATGGTGTGAGAGGTACGCCGGTTTGCCCGGCCACCAGTGTAATGACTTGGTCCGCATGCGCGGCAAGCAGGGCATTTTGCTCGGCAATCAACATCGCCATCCCCTGCCCTTTCAGCTGCAGCAAGGCATCCACCATCGCCTCCACCAGCACCGGTGCAATGCCCTCACAGGGTTCGTCCAGCAGCAGCATCGTGGGTGACGTCATCAAGGTGCGCGCCAGGCTGAGCATCTGTTGTTCGCCGCCGCTCATCTCCTGGGCCCGTCGTTTCTGCATCGCCTTCAGGGCCGGGAACAAGGAGAAGACCTGGTCCAGCTGTTGCGCCGCGGTGCCGGGCGCCGGACTGTGGGCTTTTGATGTGGGGGGTCGTGCGGCCACGAGCAGGTTTTCACGCACCGTCAAATCCGCAAAAAGACGCCGGTCTTCGGGCACATAGCCCAGACCCAAACGGGCCCGCTGGTGCGCCGGCAAAGCGGCTATCGATTGCCCCTGAAAAGTGATGGCGCCCTGTACCCGAGGCCCCAACCCGATGAGGGACTGCAGCAACGTGGACTTGCCGGCCCCATTGAGGCCCTCCAGCACCACCAGTTCATGCGGCCCCACCCGCAGCGAGACGTCGAACAGAACTTGCGCCGCGCCATACCAGGCACTTAAGGTGCTGACTTCAAGCATGGCCAACAGCCCCCTTCTTGCCGAAGGAGCGTCCCAGGTAATGCGTCAGCACCACGGTATTGGAGGCCACTTCCTCGGCCGTACCGGACGCCACCAGCCGGCCTTCCATCAGCACCAACACCCGATCAGCGATGCCAAAAACTGCGTCCATATTGTGTTCGGTATAGAGCACCGCAAGGCGCGCGTGTGCCACTGCGTCGTGCGCAAGCGAACGCACCAATTGCATTAACTCTGCACGTTCGGAAGGGGCCAGCCCAGCGGCGGGTTCGTCCAGCAGTAACAGGCCAGGCCCGGCGCGCAACCCGGCCAATGCCATGGCCAATTCCAGGCGCTTTTTCGCACCGTATGAAAGCTGCCGCGCGGCCTGCCCGGCCTGGGTCTGCAGGCCAACCCTTGCCAGCAAGGCCAACGCTGCCGACGGCTCCTGCTTGTCCAGCACCTGCAGCGGACTCATCACGGGAGTAGCTGGCAACAGGAGTTGCACGTTCTGTAGGACGGTGAGGGCTTCAAAGATCTGCGCCACTTGGAAGGTACGCGCAATGCCGCGTTGCAGGCGTTGCGCCGGTTGCAACGCATTCAGCGTTTCGCCCTGCCAAAGCACCTGCCCGGAACTCGGCGCGTGCTGCCCGGCAATGCAGGCAAACGTGGTGGATTTACCTGCGCCGTTGGGGCCGATCAGGGCCACGCACTCGCCCGGTTGCACCGAGAAGTCCACACCGCACACCGCCTGCACCCCGCCAAAGTGTTTTTCAAGATCACGCACTACCAAGCCCTGCGAACGACCTTGGGAATGACCTTGCGAACGACCTTGCATATCACCCATGCGACCCTCCCTGGGCATCTCTGCGACCGAGGCCCAAGATGCCGGAAGGTGCCCAGACCATGATGAGCATGACCAACAGCCCCAACGCGCCGCGCCAATAGTCAAAGCTGCGTCCCAGTTCACTACCAGCAAGTACCAGCACGAGGGCACCTGCCAACGTACCCCATAGCTGGTGCAGACCACCTAACAACACCACCATCAGAAAATCGACCGAGGTGGACACCGACAGGACCGACGGAAACACCGAGCCCTTGTGCGCAACAAACAAACCTCCCGCCAAGCCTGCCAACATGGCGCTGTGCAGCAGCACCCGCCTTTTGATGGCTTGCACTGGCAAACCACTGGCAGCGGTTCGCAGCGGCGCATCGCGCAGTGCCTGCAGGGCTGAACCCAAATTGGATCGGGCAAAGCGGCGCAGCGCTGCAATCGAGGCCAAAGCCAGAACCAACAGCAAGGCGAAAAATGCGCCCCGGCTTGCATCGTCCACCAACTGCAGACCGATCAGTCCGTTGTCGCCGCCACTCACCGATATCCACTGGCTGGCCACGGCCCATAGCACCTGCGCCAGTGCCAGCGAAAGCATCGCCAAATAAACACCGCTGCGGCGCAGGAGCACGCCGCCCACCAGCACCGCCAGCAGGCCACCCGCCGCAATAGACGCCAGCAGCGCCGGCAACAAGCCCCAGCCCCAGGCCAAGTGCACCCATGCTGCGGCATAGGCCCCCACGCCAAAAAAGGCGGCGTGGCCAAAGCTGACCAGCGCACCCAGTGCCATCATGGATTGCAGGCTGACCCCGGCAATGACCAGAATAAGACCCTCGCTGACCAGCGATTGCCAATAGTCGCCTGCGCCATAAGCAAGACCCAGCAGTACTGCACCGGCCGCGCAAGCCCCGATAAAGTGCGACGTCTTCAATGGCCATAAGCGAAACCGGATCCCTTGTTCCTGTGCTTGGGGTGTCAACGCCTTGCCCAACAGCCCATGCGGTCTAAACGCCAATACCAACCCCATGGTGACAAAGACGAATACCAAGGTAGCTTGCGGAAAAAGCAGAGTCCCCGCGGAATGCACGACGCCGATCAGCACCGCCGCAAGAAAGGCACCGCCGATGCTGCCCAAGCCCCCCGTCACCACCACGACAAAGGTTTCGACACCCGTATTCAAGTCCATCTGCAAATGCGCGGGTTCGCGTGGCACTTGCAGGGCACCGCCCAGTCCGGCCAGCGCACACCCGACCACCACCGCCAGTAGCATGAGGGGCTTCGCGTCAACACCCAAGGCCGACAGCATGCCGCGGTCGGCCGTGGCGGCGCGCAAGCGCACACCCCAAAGCGTATGGTGGAGCGCCAGGTGCAATCCAAGCCAGACCAGCGGACCCAAGGCCATGGTGAGTATCTGGTACTCTGGAAAGTACCCATCACCGATCTCGATAGCCCCTTTGAGCCCCGGAAAACGTGGCGCAAACACCTCAGCCGGTCCAAACAACCAACGCATGCTGTCATGCAAGGCCAAGCTCAGGCCAAAGGTCGCGACCAGCTGGTACAACTCGGGCGCGCCATAGAGGCGGCGCAGTAATAACCACTCGGCCAGCCCTCCAAGCGCAGCCGAACAGGCCGCACCCAGCAGCATGGCCGCGCCATACAACCAGGCACTCTCCGACCAGGAGGGGAACCAGTCCACCAGCCAATGCGCCGAGAACAGCGCGCCCAGCATGAAAAAGCTGCCGTGGGCGAAATTGACAATACGGGTGACGCCAAAGATCAGCGTCAGGCCAGCGGCCATCAAAAACAGCGTGCTGGCGTAGCTCAGTCCGTCAAGCAGCGCTATCGCAATGGCCACCATGGACTGCGGTCAGTCCAGCCAATGGGTGAATTCCTCGACCGGCACGCGGGGCGTATCAAAGGTGTTGACCACAGCCGTATCATCGGCATAGCCCAGAGACATACCGCAAACCAGCATCTCGTTTTCACCCGCTCCGATCAGCGGCATGATGATGCTGGAAAAACCGTTCCACGCCGCCTGCGGACAGGTGTGCAGCCCGAGGCCCCGGGCTGCCAACATGATGTTCTGCAAAAAGCCTCCGTAGTCCACCAGCGAGCCCCGCCCCATGATGCGGTCCACGGTAAACATGAAGCCGACCGGCGCATCAAAAAAGCGAAAGTTGCGCTGGTGCTGGAGATGCATCTTTTCGCGGTCCGCCTTGCCAATGCCCAGCAGGCCGTAGAGTCCCCAGCCGTTTTCACGCCGCCGGTCGATATAGGGACTGACCCACTTTTGCGGGTAGTAGTCGTACTCTTCCTTGTACTGCTCAGCCAGCGCGGGATCGGCGCGCATTGCATCATGGGCGGCACAAGCCTTTTCCACCAGCGCAGCCTTCGTGGCGCCTTGCAACACGTAAACCTTCCAGGGTTGGCAATTGGTGCCTGACGCCGCCCGGCTGGCGACTTGCAGGATGTGTTCGATATCGGCACGCGCCACGGCCTGCGGTGTAAAGGCCCGCATGGAGCGACGGGAACAGATGGCTTCGTCAATTGCGGAAAGTGTCATGCAAGGGTCTCCAGAAGTTGTTTAAGGTTGGCGGGCACGGCCGTGGGCTGATGGGTTTGTGCATCCACATAGACATGAACAAAATGCCCTTTGGCGGCGCAGAGGTCTTCTTCGCCAAATACGGCGAGTTCATAGCGCACGCTGCTGGCACCGATGTGGGCCACACGCAAGCCAAGCATCACGGTCTGCGGAAAGGCTAGCGGGGCAAAGTAGTTGCAATGGGTTTCCACCACCAAGCCAACAGTCGCACCATTTTGAATATCGAGCACGCCGTTTTCGATCAACCAGGCATTCACGGCCGTATCAAACCAACTGTAGTAAACGACGTTGTTTACATGCCCATAGGCATCGTTGTCCATCCAACGGGTCGGTATCGAACGCTGCACGGGGTAGGCATTGTGCGGCTCGCGCTGCGGGCGGGGAGAGGCACTGGTAGGCATGCTGCGATTTTGCCAGCCATGCGCGCCGCACATTCCCGAGATGTCATGTGTGTGACGCAGCAACGATTTTTTTTGAATTTAGAAACTCGCCTCTAAGTTGCTGCAATGCAACAAATAGTGCTTGCATTCGTACCATAGCTGACTACAATTCCAACCATGCTGCGGCGCAACATTGATTTGCAATGACCCAACGCAAACGCAGATAAGAGACTTAGTTACTTACTTTATTTGGAGAATCAAAATGTCCGTACTCACCGTTGAACAAATCGTCGCAGCCCAAAAAGCCAATATCGAAACCCTGTTTGGCTTGACCAACAAGGCTTTTGAAGGCGTCGAAAAAATCGTTGAATTGAATCTGACCGCTTCCAAAGCAGCGCTGTCCGAAGTCGCTGGCCACAGCCAGTCGGTGCTGAGCGTCAAGGACGTTCAAGAGCTGATCGCTCTGCAATCCAACCTGCTCCAGCCTTTGGCTGAAAAGACCGCTGCTTACAGCCGTCACCTGTATGACATCGCCAGCAGCACCAGCGCCGAATTCACCAAGGCTGTTGAAGGCCAGGCTGCTGAAGCACAAGCCAAGTTTTCTGACCTGGTCGAAAACGCTACCAAAAACGCACCCGCTGGTTCCGAAGCCGCTGTGGCCATTTTGAAGAGCTCGGTCTCCGCCGCCAACAACGCGCTGGAATCCGTGCAAAAGGCTGTCAAGCAAGCCACCGAAGTGGCTGAAGCCAACTTCAACTCTGTCGCCGCTAGCGCAGCCACCACGGTTGCAGCCAAGCCAGCCGCCAAGAAGCGTTAATTTTCAGTTCAACCACAAAAATTCAAGGTTTTTGTGGGTTGAATCTGGAAGCCAAGGGAAAACCCTGAGATAATTCAACTCATCAGGAACCTTTGGTTTCTACCGGTTGTCTCCTCGGGTCCTTTCGAAACCTTCAGGTTCAGGGATCCCTTCAAGGCCTCGTTGCAAAACGGGGCCTTTTTTTGTGCGCCCAGCATGGGCGCACACCTGCGGGTGCAAGTCCCGCCACGAGCTGGTCACAGTGAGTGGAGCGAAGCGCAACTGCATGAGGGTGACCGAGTGTGGGAAGGAAGCGTGGAGCATAAGTCGCGAGCCG
>CAIQEX010000662.1 GCA_903870955.1 uncultured beta proteobacterium | reverse complement strand
GGGGTAAGGGGCTGGGGGATGGGGGAGTAAAAAAAGGTAGCGGATTAAAAAAATGCAACGAAGAAAAAGCTAATCCAGGCAAACGTCCGCAAGCGCCACTCCGCAAAGCATCGCCAACGCCTCCACAACAATTGCATGATCTTCCCGCTGCGGCACACCTGATACCGTGACCGCACCAACGCACCCCACTCCCTTCACGCGAATGGGAAAACTCCCACCGTGCTCAGCATAGTCATTCAGTGAAACACCAGTCTTCTGCGGCAACGAGGTGTTGTCCTTTTGGTTCGACATTCCCACCGCGTAGGAACTGCGGTGCAGCAATTCCACGACATTGCGTTTGCGCCGAACCCACTCCGTGTTGTTCGGCACCACGCCTTCCATGGTGTAGAAAAACAAGGTTTCCTTGGCGCGTCGCACTTCGATCGTGACGGCTACCTGCCGGGTTTCGCACAGCGCTTTGATTTGCGTTCCCAGTTCCCAGGCCGTGGCCTCGTCAAAACGCTCTAGTTGCAGCAATTGCTCTTGCAGCGCCAAACGCTGCAGGTCCTGGTCCAGCTTGCTCATCATTGGGTCCCGAAAATGCGGTCGCCGGCATCGCCCAAGCCTGGCAGGATGTAGCCGTGGCTGTTGAGTTCACGGTCAATCGCGGCGGTAAATATGGGCACATCCGGGTGCGCCTTGTACATGGCGTTAATGCCTTCCGGGCAGGTCAGCAGGCACAGAAATTTGATCGACTTGGGATTGCACGCCTTCAGGCGTGTCACCGCTGCAGCGGCTGAGTTGCCTGTGGCCAGCATGGGGTCGACCACCACAATATCGCGCTCTTCCATGTTCTTGGGCATCTTGAAGTAGTACTCCACCGCTTGCAGCGTATTCGGGTCGCGGTACAGGCCGATGTGGCCGACACGCGCACCGGGCACCACCGAGAGTACGCCGTCCAGAATGCCGTTGCCGGCCCGCAGAATGCTGACGAATACCAGCTTCTTGCCGTCAATCATTTTGGCGGTCATGGTTTCCAGCGGGGTTTCGATCTCGACATCCTGCAACGCCATGTCGCGACTGACCTCGTAGGCCATCAGGCTGCTGAGTTCGTTCAGCAGCCGGCGAAAACTGTTGGTACTGGCTTCTTTTTTTCGCATCAAAGTCAGCTTGTGCTGCACCAGTGGATGGTCCACCAAATGAACGTTGGCGCGGGCTGCGGGATCGATTGCAATCATGGGCGTCTTTCTATTGTTTGAATGGGTGGTTGATACGTTTCCGTTATCGGCGGCTACCGCCAAACATGCTTCCCAGAACGCCTCGGATTATCTGGCGTCCGACTTCGCGACCAATCGAACTGGCCGCGCTTTTGATCAGTTGCTCGCCTGCACTGGCACGGGTGCGGCGGGTGCCGCCACCCAGCAAATCGCCCAAGCCATCGAGCATGCCGCGTTCGGGTGCTGCCGGGGCCTCGGGCACGGAGGCAGGTGTACCGCGCACTGACGGCGCTCTGGCTACGGGCTCACTGACCGTACTGTTTGGTTGAGCGGATGGGGCCACTCGGGATTGTGTGCGGCCCTTGAGCGCTTCAAAAGCCGATTCACGGTCTACTGCTTTTTCGTAAACCCCGGCGACGATGGAATTGTCGATCAGCTCTTTTCGTTGTGCCGGAGCAATGGGGCCGATCTGGCTGCTGGGTGGAATGACGAAAACGCGTTCCGTCAGGGCAGGGCGCCCTTTTTCGTCCAGCAGGCTGACCAGAGCTTCACCAACACCTAGTTCGGTAATGGCGGCTGCAACGTCCAGGCCCGGGTTGGCACGCATGGTCTCAGCGGCGGCTTTCACGGCCTTTTGGTCGCGCGGGGTAAAGGCACGCAAAGCATGCTGCACGCGGTTGCCCAATTGGGCCAGCACGGAGTCCGGAATGTCCAACGGGTTTTGGGTCACGAAGAACACGCCAACGCCTTTGCTGCGTACCAGACGGACCACCAGTTCGATGCGCTCAATCAACACCTTGGGCGCATCGTTGAAAAGTAAATGGGCTTCGTCAAAAAAGAACACCAGCTTGGGCTTGTCGAGGTCGCCCACCTCTGGCAATGATTCGAACAGTTCGCTCAGCATCCACAGCAGGAAAGTGGCGTACAGGCGCGGCGCATTCATCAGCTTGTCGGCTGCCAGGATATTGACCACGCCCTTGCCGGAACCATCGGTCTGCATGAAATCGGCGATGTTCAGCATGGGTTCGCCAAAAAATTGGTCGCCGCCTTGCGTTTCGACCTGCATCAGACCGCGCTGGATGGCACCAATGCTGGCGGCGCTGATGTTGCCGTATTCGGTGGTGTACGTGGCGGCGTTGTCGCCCACATGCTGGCACATGGCGCGCAGGTCTTTCATGTCGAGCAGCAAAAGACCATCGTCGTCGGCGATCTTGAACACCAGTTGCAGCACGCCTTCCTGGGTCTCATTCAGATTAAGCATGCGGGCCAGCAGCAGCGGCCCAAGATCGCTCACGGTGGCGCGCACCGGATGACCCTGGTCGCCAAAAACGTCCCACAGGGTGACCGGGAAAGACTGAAATGCAGGCTCGTCAAAGGCTCGCTCTTTGATGATTTTTCCGAGCTTGTCGGTCAGCTCCCCTTTTTGCGAGATACCGGTCAGATCCCCCTTGATGTCGGCCATGAAGACCGGCACACCCAGGTTGGAAAAGCCTTCCGCCAGAGTTTGCAAGGTAATGGTCTTGCCGGTACCTGTGGCACCGGTGATCAGTCCGTGGCGATTGGCCTTGTCGGGTCGTAGAAAGCACTGGATACTGCTTTTTCCCTGTGCATGCTGGGCAATCAAAATGCCCTCGTCGTTGCTTTGCGCCATAAAGATCCTGAAAAGTACAATCCAAGCTCTAGGGTAACGAATTTTTAAAGGATTTCGCGTGGCAGGACACAGCAAATGGGCCAAT
>CAIQEX010000661.1 GCA_903870955.1 uncultured beta proteobacterium | reverse complement strand
TCGCGTTGAACTACCAGCTAATCCACCTGGTCGACTTCCTTCCGGCAGCGAACTGGTCCATGCACCAGAACGACACCTCCTTTATTTTGTTTCGCGATCTGGTCGACCTGCTGGCGCTGGCTGGCAAGCGAGAGGCGATTGTGGGTTACACACCCAGTGCAAGCCCACGCAAGCCAGTGGGCGAGCCGCAGGGCTTGGGCGAATGGCTCACCACCTTGATCCCGGTAAGCGTCAGCGAACGGATGGCCGCCAAGTCGGTCCGCCGTTTCTCCGAGCGTATTGGGCATTCGCTCGACTACCGAATCACCTGGGCGACGTAGCAGAAAGTCATCCTGAAACATCGGGATAGAGCCCTTGCACTCGTCCAAATAGTCTGGCCAAACCATAAATTGTGTCAATTTGCGGGGTGGCAACGCCAAGCCGCTGGCCTATTTCGCGCACTACCCCCACAAGGGCATCGAGCGCTCCGGGGGCGAACAGCGTGTCCCTCCGCACACAGGTGGCAGAAAACAAATTTGCATTGTTTACTACATAAATGTAGTATTCGTTGCATGACTTATTGGCTTTCACTCATTCTTAGTCTCCCTACCGAGAACGCCAACACCCGCATGCGGACCTGGCGTGCGCTCAAGGCCTCGGGCGCTGCCGTGCTGCGCGACGGTGTGTATCTGATGCCTGAACAGGACGCCTGCCGATCCACTTTTGAGGCTGTGGCAGCCGAGGTTTCAGAATCCGGTGGAACGTCCTTCGTGGTGCGAATCGAAGAACCGGCCGGCGTTGATTTCAAGGCAATGTTTGACCGCAGGGAAGAGTTCTCAGCCTTGCTGGAAGAGATAAGGACCACCCATGCCGAGGTCAACGAAGCGCGTGCATCCGAGTTGATGAAAAAGGCGCGCAAGTTGCGCAAGTCCTTTGCCAGCATCGTGGAAATTGACTTCTTTGCGTCGGAGGCCCAGAAGCAAACAGAGGCGGGCTTGCAGGCTCTGGAGTTGGCATTGGCACGCATTCTTTCACCCGACGAACCGCAACCCGTCGACATTGCCATTGCACGTTTGGACGCCAAATCCTACAAAGGCAAAACATGGGCCACGCGCCAAAGGCCGTGGGTCGATCGCCTGGCAAGCGCCTGGCTAATTCGCACTTTCATTGACCCCAAGGCCAAATTTTTGTGGCTGGAGAATTCCAAGAAATGCCCCAAGAATGCAATCGGTTTTGACTTTGATGGCGCGTCTTTCAGTCATGTCGGCGCCCGGGTGACATTTGAAGTGTTGCTTGCCAGCTTTGGCATCGAGACGCCGCAGCTTCAGCGTATGGGCCATCTGGTGCACTTCCTCGATGTCGGTGGATTGCAGCCGCCCGAGGCCACCGGGATTGAAAGCGTCCTGGCTGGGATGCGCGATTCGATTGCCAGTGACGATCGTCTTTTATTGGCTGCCAGCGCTGTATTCGATGGGCTTTTGCAAAGTTTTTCCAAGGAGCAAACGCAGCATGGCAGACCATGAGCCCCCATCGACCCCAATGGCTGGGGCGCTGCGTTACAGCCTGTGGCAATTGGTTCAGTATTTCCTGCGCCTGGGCAGCATAGGCTTTGGCGGCCCGGTAGCCTTGGTGGGCTACATGCGCCGTGATCTGGTGGAACAACGCGGCTGGATCACCGAGGCTGATTACAAAGAAGGCCTGGCACTGGCACAACTCGCCCCCGGCCCCATGGCCGCGCAAACGGCGATCTACCTGGGCTATGTGCACTACCGCATCCTGGGGGCCACTCTGGCGGGTCTGGCCTTTGTGCTGCCATCGTTCTTCATGGTCGTGGCTCTGGGGTGGGCCTATGCCCAATTTGGCGGACTCTCCTGGATGCAGGCCGTGTTTTACGGCGTGGGTGCGGCGGTCATCGGCATCATTGCCATCAGCGCGCACAAGCTGACCAGCAAGAGCATTGGTAAGGACCGGTTGCTGTGGGCCATTTTTCTGGTTCTGGCGACGGTCACGGTGATCACCGAGTCTGAAATTGCCTGGCTTTTTCTCGCCGCCGGTGTCGTGACCTGGCTGTGGCGGGCCCCGCCCAAGCGTTGGGGCGGTGGTGGCTTGGCTGCTGCCCTGCCCATCGATATGGCACACACCGGCAGCTTCATGGCGACTCTGGATTGGCCCTTGTTGACCCAGATTGGCGTCTTCTTTGCCAAGGCCGGTGCATTTGTATTCGGGTCGGGCTTGGCGATTGTTCCGTTTCTGTATGGCGGCGTGGTCACCGAACACCATTGGCTCAACGAAAAACAATTTGTGGATGCAGTGGCCGTGGCCATGATTACGCCCGGTCCGGTGGTCATTACCGTGGGTTTTATCGGTTACCTGGTGGCCGGTTTCCCGGGTGCCTGCATGGCTGCACTGGCCACCTTTTTGCCGTGCTACCTGTTCACCATCATTCCCGCTCCGTACTTCAAGAAGTACGGCAAGCTGCCTGCCATCGTGGCCTTTGTCGACGGCGTGACGGCCGCCGCCGTGGGGGCCATTACCGGCTCCGTCATTGTGATTGCCAAGCGCAGCATTGTGGATGTGCCCACGGCCGTCATGGCACTGCTGACGATTGGCATTCTCTGGAAGTACAAGAAGCTTCAAGAGCCCGTTGTGGTGGCGTCTGCCGCACTCATCGGTCTGGTGCTCTATCCGCTAACCCATTCCTAAAACGAGGAACTTTTCATGCAATCCATCTCAGTATTTGAATTGGCCCAGCAGTTGGAGGGAGGAAACCCGATCCGGTTGTTGGATGTGCGGCGTGCACAAGCGCTTGCCGCATCGGGCGTGCAAATCGCGGGGGCCCAGTGGAAGAACCCGGCGTTATGGCTGGACTGGAAAGATGACATCCAACACGACCTCCCCATCGTGGTGTACTGCGCACACGGCCACGAGATCAGCCAGGGCCTGACCGCCACACTAAAGGCCATGGGTGCCAACGTGTGCCACCTCGAAGGCGGAATCTCTGAATGGCTGGCACAAGGGCAGGCCGTCGCCCCGGTCTAGACGGCCTCGGTTGTTTCCACTATGCGTGGCGGTGCCTTTTAACTTTACCCGCCTTTGGCAAACGCAGGCGCAACATCCCGCCAAGCCTTCACAAACGCGCGGCCCCGCTCCAGCACGTCGGCAGCGGAGGTTCCCGGCGCATACAGCTGGCTGCCAATGCCAAAACCCGTGGCCCCAGCCTTGACCCACGCACCCATGCTCTCGGGCGTGATGCCGCCCACCGGCCAGAACTCCGTGCCAATAGGCAAAACAGATTTCATTGCCTTCAAGCCGCCATGACCCACCATCTCGGAGGGAAACAGTTTCAGGGCGTGGGCTCCCGC
>CAIQEX010000660.1 GCA_903870955.1 uncultured beta proteobacterium | reverse complement strand
GATGTCACCTTGAGCTCTCAATCAGGGTCCGATGCGACGCATTCGGGGGTGCTTTACATGCAAACAGTTCAGGTGGCTATTCGGAAACATTTGGCGGATTTGTTCCCTGCCCCATCCGCAACGCTAGCCAATCTATGTGTAAAACCCCGCGCAAATACAGCGGATACGCAAGGAACGCTGGAGCAAGAAAAGTCTTACTTGCGTTCCTTTGTTGACGAGTCCTATCTTTGGTACCGTGACGTTCCTTCCAATCTTGTGGCCACCAATTACCCATCGCCGCAGACTTATTTTGATGCACTGAAAACTCCGTTAAAAACAGCTTCGGGAAACTTGGTCGATCAGTTTCACTGGTCACAGACCACCGCCTCCTGGGAAGCCGCAGCTTCGGGAATCGCCGAAGACTACGGAATTCAGTGGGCGGCAAAGGCAGGCTCACCACCCCGCAATTGGGTGGTGATAGATGTTGCTCGTGGCTCACCGGCTGCGCTTGCAGGGGTTAAACGGGGTGACAAGATCACATCTGTGGATAGTGTCGATTTCGTTTATGGCTCGGACGTTGTTACCTTGAATGAAGGCCTTTTTCCGACGATATTGGTGCCGCACAAGATGGGCTTTAACGGCCATGCGGAAATCAGTATGACACCCGCGACGTACGATGTGGTGAGCGTTCAAAACGTCAAGATAATTTCCACGGCGACAGGAAACGTAGGCTACTTTACGTTTGACACCCATATCGCCAAATCTGAGGGTGAGTTGATTGCAGCCATAAACCAGCTTAAGGCTGCGAAAGTGACTGATCTGGTGATCGACATGCGCTACAACGGGGGAGGTTTGTTGTATATCGCCAGCGAGTTGGCTTATATGATTTCCAATCCAGCTAGTACCGCTGGTAAGACCTTTGAGAAACTGATTTACAACGACAAATTGTCGTCAAAAAACGTTGTCTATCCGTTCGAATCCTTAAGTGACACCAATTCTGCCCTGCCCCATCTGGACTTGTCGCATGTGACGATTCTGGTGACGGGCGGCACGGCTTCGGCAAGTGAATCTGTCATCAACAGTTTGCGGGGTGTGGATGTCAAGGTGTATTTGATTGGGGAGACCACGCGCGGTAAACCCTATGGATTCGTGCCACAGAATAACTGTGGCTATACCTACTTTGCGATTCAGTTCAAGGGCTTCAACCAAAAGGGATTTGGTGACTATGCCGATGGCTTCGCACCTACTTGCGAGGCCGCTGACGATCTTTCGCATGAGCGAGGCGACACTGCAGAGACTATGCTGAGCTCGGCTTTAAGTTATCGGCAAACCGGTGTCTGTCCCGCTAATGTGAGTGCCGTCCCCAATGCGCAACGGATGTTTGGCGCTGCTCGGCAGGGCTTTGAACTGGTTCGACCAGCCACAAGGGAAATGCGCATTCTTACGAAAAGACCCGGCTTATGAAGTTCGTCTCTAGACGTGTCGTGACGGTCAGCGTTCTTTTCTTGTCGGCTTGTCAAATGATTTCTGCCCAAACGACTAAACCTGCTATTTTGGTCAATCCTGGAATTGAAGCCCGGGAGGAGTTAAATCAAGCCATCGTAGCGATAACTGGTTTTTCCCATGTTTCCTTGTCGACAAGTGATCTGACCCAAAGCAGCGATTTGGTGATTGAAAGAAAGCACCAGCGCGATGGCCATGGTGAACTACTCCAGGGGCGTGATCTGGAAATGCCGCAGCGCATTCAACTGGTGTTGCAGGACGGGCAGTGCTGGCTGCAGCAATTGAGTAGCGGCAAGAGACAACTTTTAAAGTTGGCTCAGTGCAAGCCTAAGTTGCCCTAACGCCGTAATCATTGTTTTGGAGCAGCCCGGCGCGAAAGTGTCGGGCTGTTTGCATTGCGCGTTGGAACCCTGGTTTTCGGGGGTAAATCTACAAACAAACTGGTGAAAAATGGCGACTGTGTTTATACTGTTTAAAAAAACAGTATAAATGCCAAACCCTTGCCATGCCTGCCTTAGCGCGTACCTCTGCGGATTTTCTGGATGCCATCCATGCGGATGTCTGGCACGCGCACGCGCTCTCTACGGCACCGCTGCCGGTACTGGCCACGGGGGATTTCGCACTGGACGCACAGTTGCCTGGAGGGGGCTGGCCGGTCGGAGCATTAACTGAAATTTTGCAGCCCCCTGGGGTGCACAGCGAGTGGCGTTTATTGATGCCTGCACTGGCTCGCTCGGGCTTGGGGCCGGTGCTGCTGGTGGGAGCGCCGCATGTGCCCTTTGCACCGTCTCTCATGGCACAGGGACTGGCAGCGCAACGCATGCTGTGGGTGACTGCACAAAGTGGGGCCTCTCGACTCTGGGCTTGTGAGCAGGCTCTGCGCTGTGCCGAGGTCAATGCCGTGCTGGCCTGGTTGCCGCAGGTGCGCAGCGAACAATTGCGGCGCTTGCAGATGGCCGCTTCCGAATACAGCAAACTTCTGTTTGTGATGCGGCCAGAAGCGGCTCAGGATGAGGCATCGCCCGCTGTGCTGCGCCTGCATGTGCAGCCGCATACCTTCATGGCTCAAAAAGCGACTTCGGCTCAGACCCAAGACGGTTTACAAATTCAGGTACTCAAGCGCCGTGGGCCTCCACTGGAACAACCCTTGCAGTTACCGGCACGCTCAGCGCAATTGAGTCTGTTATTGGCAGCCCAGCATGCACTGGATCGCAGTCCAACCCACGCCTAAACCATCCGCCGAAGTTGCAGAGAATGCAAATTCGCTTGCGGATGTGAACACTGCTCTGGCCTGGTGGGCGTTGCGCTTTACACCCATGGTGGCGCGGGTGGATACCGCTTTGGTGCTGGAAGTCTCAGGCAGTGAGCGACTCTTTGGCGGGCGAGATGCGCTGCTGCATGAGTTGTTTGAAACCTGTCCACCCGACCTACCGTTGGACCACGCCCAGGGCAACACGGCGTTGTTGGCGCTTGGACGCTTGTGGGCACAGGCAACGCTAGCACCCATTCACACCTTGCCCTTGCACAGTTTGGCCGCTGCCCGCGCGCACTTGCCGACGTTGATGCGCCTGGGCTGCAACAACTGGGGGCAACTGCGCAATTTGCCGCGCGGGGGTCTGGTGCGGCGTTTCGGTGCGGAGTTGGTGGATGCGCTGGACCTAGCTTATGGAACCCGCCCTGAGCTTTACCCCTGGCTAACCCTGCCAGAGGTTTTTGATGCGCCATTGGAGTTGTCTGCCGCTGTGGAGAGTGCGTCAGCAATGTTGTTTGGCGCCCGTCGATTGCTGGCGCAACTGCAAGTGTGGCTGCGAGCACGTCAGCGTGGAGTGCTGGCGCTGGAGTTGCTTTGGGAGTTGGATGCACGGCGCTCCAACGCGCTGCATGTGGATGCCCATCACCAGGGTGGCGCGTTTGGTCGTTTGGAGCTACGCACTGCCATAGCCACGCAGGATATGCAACACCTGCAGCGCCTGCTGGCTGAACAACTGGCGCAAGTGACCTTGCCCGCCCCGGTGTTGTACCTGCGCATGCGCAGCTTGCAAACCCAGGCCATGGGTGGTGAGTCGTTAAGTCTGTTGCCCGAAGACCAGCGCAAAGGCGATTCTCTTCACCAAATGTTGGAGCGCCTGGGTGCCCGCCTAGGGCCTGAGCAGATTTTGTGCGTGCAAGCACAGGCCCAGCATGCGCCTGAAGACATGCAGTCCTGGCAAGCCTGGAAATCGCAACCCGGCAAACGTGTCCAACAAAATGCCTTTCCGCAAACGGCCCAGGCCAGGCTCATGCCCACCTGGTTGCTGACGCAACCTCTGGAACTGGCAGTCAAGCAACAAGCTCCGCAATACTTCGGTCCCTTGACTTTGGTGGCTGGGCCGCAGCGCCTGGAAACAGGTTGGCTGGAGGACAAGGTGGCGCTCCGCGATTACTTTATTGCCAGCAGTGCGCATGCCGGACTGGTGTGGATTTATCGAGAACGATTGCCAGAGCTTGTCAAAGCCAACATCAATCAGACACTGCGTTGGTATTTGCATGGCTTGTTTGCCTGAGTAAATTCCGACCTGTAAACCAAATTTTTTTCTAGACGTTATAGGCAAAGGCTTCACAAATTATTGTGAATTGCCATAAATACCTTAGAAAGAATTAAATGAAAACTCAAATTCGCGCGTTGGCTATTGCTGTTGGTCTGATGTGTGCCGCATCGGGCTTTGCCCAAACTGCCACCACAACTGCTGTGAACGCAGCCACTACGGCGGCTACGAATGCCGCCACTACGGCCAAGACCAATGCAACGGCCGCTGTGGCTGCCAAAGTGAACCCACCTGCTGCCCCAGTTGCCGTGGCACCTGTTGCAGTCGCTGCACCTGCTGCTGCTCCCGCCAAAATGGCGGCTGGTGGCGCAGGCAAGGTTTGGGTGAACTCCAGTTCCAAGACCTACCATTGCGAAGGTTCCAAGTTCTATGGCAAGACCAAGACCGGTGAATACATGGCCGAAGCCGATGCCAAGGCTAAAGGCAACCACGCCGTCAAGGGCAAGGCTTGTGCCAAGTAATCGCTTCAAAAGCGAATGATTAAAAGGGGCGCATTGCGCCCCTTTTTTTGTGCGCCCAGCATGGGCGCACACCTGCGGGTGCAAGTCCCGCCACGAGCTGGTCACAGTGAGTGGAGCGAAGCGCAACTGCATGAGGGTGACCGAGTGTGGGAAGGAAGCGTGGAGCATAAGTCGCGAGCCG
>CAIQEX010000659.1 GCA_903870955.1 uncultured beta proteobacterium | reverse complement strand
GCATGGCTGGATAGCCAGAATGCCCAGCGCAACCAGAAGGCCGGCGATACCAGCGCCTACGAGGCCTGCGTTGCCAGCTTCCCGAAGTACCAGCCCTGCCTATTCAACCTGGCGGCCGCCTCCACGGCGAACAAGAACTTTGCACGGTCGCTGGAGCTGCGGCAGCGCATGCTGGAAGCAGACCCCGGCTATTTCAACAAGATGTCGCTTTTCCATGCGTTCACCAACCTGAGCGATGACCTGAAGCGTCCCGAGGATGCCAAGGCGCTGCTTTCCAGGTACCGGGCTTCCATAGGCAACAGCTACATCTGGGACTACATCGAAGCGCAAACGGCAAAGCGTGCCAACGACTCCGAGGGAGCTTTGATCAAGCTGGAAGCGGCGGCGAAATTTCCGGATGCTGCCTTCGAGGTTTGGGAGGATATAGCCGACCTCAAGTCCGGCAACCTGTATGACAGCCGCGGCGGTGCATCCCGGCTGGATGTGGCCGTGGAGGTGATGTCGACCTATATACGCTCCGGCCATCAGGAGCCACGCCCTATTGCCTACCTGCGTGACAATTTCAAGAGCGCGTTGGAGGGGTCTGCGATCAAGCAAAAGCTGATTGGCATTGAAAAGCAGTTCAGTCGCGTCCTGTCGCCGGAATTGATCAGCGATGCCGCGCTGAACGCTACCGACCTGCGCGGCGCCGCGTCGTGGGTGGAGGCCAATCTACCACCCGCCACAGGCAACGAAGTGCCTTATGAGCTGGAGGCCTGGGCCGACGCCAATGCCGTGATCGAGGGCATGACCCCCCGCGTCCTGGCGACGTACAGGCGCGCCATCTCCAATGCATACACGGAAAGCGAACGCAGGAAGATGCATGGCAGGTTGCTGTCCTGGGTCGGCGGTGTGGGCGCCTGGTGTGGCCCCGTGGCCAAGATGGCGAGTGAACTGGAAGCTAGCTTTGCAGGACTGGTATCGCACGAAAATTCCTTCGAGCTGGCGATTTGCAACCGCGATGTGGAGCTTGCCACCAAACATCTGGAGGCCTATACCGACCAGTCAGGCCCGACCTATCGTGCCGATTGGGGACGTGTCGCCAAGCTGCGTGCGGCCCAGAATGACCGCGAGCAATACGACCGCGAACAACCTTTTTTGCGCGACTGGTTTGCGCAATTCGGTGACCGCCTGGAACTGCGGATTGAATTTGCCAGCGGCGGTGCCGTGCTGCCACCCTCCGCATTGCCCGAGCTGAACAAGGTCGCAAGCCTGCTCAAATCACCGGCCGCCAAGGGCTATGTATTTGAGATCAGCGGCCACACGGATAACCGTGGCGGCGCCAGCCTGAACGACACCCTGTCCGGTGCGCGAGCCGAGGCAGTAGTGAACGGCCTGGTGCGCCTAGGCGTGCCCGTTGACCGGCTGCGCTCCAAGGGCTATGGCCTCACCCTGCCATTGGCCAGCAACCTAAATGACGCAGGCCGGGCCCGCAATCGGCGCGTAGAGGTGCGCCCGTTAGGCACCCTGAGCACCCCCCTTTTGGCACAAAAGGGCAATTTGCCGGATGAAAAAATGCTACTGGTCCCGGGTGGGCGCTGGGCCATCATGGGCAAGGGGCCCAGCTACCTGTGGGACCTGAGCCGCAATGTGAAGCTCACGGAATATGCCGAAGGTGTGCCCCTGTTCCTGAGCAAAAACGGCCGCTACCTGATCACCAGGACAGATGCCAAGTTGGCGAACGACTTGGACAACAGGGAACTGCTGGTCTACGACATCAAGAGCGGCAAGGTGCTTTCCCGAAGCTCCATCGCGACATCCAGGGGCTTCGCGCTCAGTCCCAAAGGGGATGAACTGGCAACGGCCAATGTGGGAAACATCACCGTGCTGGCACTGCCCTTGCTTAACGTGGTGCGCTCTATGCCGGCGGCCAACAAGGCCTGCTATAGCAACGGCATGGCATGGATGCCCAACGACCAGATCGCCCTGTCCTGCGCCAGCTACCCTGAGATCCACATTGTGAACAGCAAGACGCTGGCACCGGTGCGTTCACTGACCGAGGTGGACTGGGTGCATTCGCTGGCGGTCACTGGAG
The DNA here is from genome assembly GCA_903870955.1 of uncultured beta proteobacterium. Classification (GTDB taxonomy): domain Bacteria; phylum Pseudomonadota; class Gammaproteobacteria; order Burkholderiales; family Burkholderiaceae_C; genus Allorhodoferax. The sequence goes on along the minus strand of CAIQEX010000659.1, from coordinate 1,951 downwards.
ACGGTCGCTACTTGGTGGCTGGAAACAATGGTGGAAAATTGCTGGCCTGGGACACCGCGACCTGGAAGCTGCAGGGCCAGATCAAGGTGCCGCATGGAGTTCCTTCCTATTTGCGGGCACGACCGGACTCTACCGAAGTGGCCATCAATGGCAACGGCAAGCAAACCCAGCGCATCGATATCGAATCCATGCGCGTGGTCGAGGTGTGGGAAGGTGCGGGCGATGTGGAGTACAGCGCAGATGGCGGTAAGCTCTACCAACGCGTTTACCCGGGCTATCAAATCCGGGACCTTGTGGACAAAAGCATCACCAAGTCGCCGCCGGATGAAAACGGGGCCACGGGCGCCAGAGAGGTGATGGTGTTTCCCTCCAGCAACCGCATCCTGGTCACCGGATCGAATCGTGCTGAAATTTTCGATATGACCACGTTTTCCCGCGTGTTCGACCTCAATTCCATCGACAGTTCCTGGCGCCGCATCAACGAGAACCTGATTCAGACCATTAGCTACAGCACCGGTACCTGGCGCCGCTTTGATGTGGCAAGTCTGCAACTGGTCTCTGAAGGGCGTATTCAGGAAAATGATTTGGTCAACAACAATCCGGCGGTATGGGGTGAAAAGCTGGTGGCCGTGGAGAGCCATGACCGCAAGACGGACAAGCCGGATGGGCGTGCAACCGTCTACCTGCTGGATCTGGCAGGTGGCAAGAAGAAGCAATTTGAAATTGAATTGGTCACGGAGCAAGCGGGCAATTCCGTCAACATCACGGATGCCCAAATGCTGCTTTCACCCGGTGACCGCTGGTTGGTGATTCAGCCCTCCTGGGGTGAGGGCTACGGCACGCCGATGAAGCGTTCCAAGATTGCCTATCTGGTGGATACCCGTTCGGGCAAGGTGGTGAGGAACTTCACTTTCACCAAGCCACCCATGGATTTCAGCTTTACTGATTCGGATACGGTGGAGTTCAAGTTCGGTTCGGGGGGATCGGCGTATGCGTTGCCGGATGGCAATGTGAGAACAACCCCCTATGGACTGGAAAAGCGCCTGGCACTGGGTGCCGACCGCGAGGGCGTTTACCAGGCCAATGGCAATCTCTTTGTCATGCAGGGCGGGAAGCTGCAAACCGTAGTGTCCATGCAGGACCGACTCTCGGAGGCCGGCTACCTGCCCCAATCGAACCTGCTGGTTGCACGTATGAACAACGGCAATGTCCAGATCCATGACGGCAGCAGCTTTGCCCTCAAATTCACGCTGATGCTGCGCGGCAAGAGCGACTGGATCGCTTACACGCCTGATGGCTATTTCTCCGCCTCACTCAACGGCAGCGAGGGAATGTTCTGGAACGTGGGGGAGGATTACCTGCCGTTTGATTCCCTGCGGGAAAGGCTGGAGCGGCCCGAGCTGATTCGCCAGGCGCTGGGTGCCCCTCGGGCGGCAAGTGCGCCACCGGTGCAAGCCGGTGCGGCACCGCAAGCGGTGGGCAATGTGACCAATCCGGAAGTCACCCGCCCGGTTCAGTTTGAGGCGGATGCCTTTTCCCCGCCCTATGACATCCGCATTGAGGGAGGCGCAGAGCGCCAGACCAACGCAGAGACCGAGGCCATCACGGTTCTGGTGGACCGCAAGCGCAGCACCGGTGATGCCTATGGCTTGCGCTTCACGGTGAACGGCCGTGAGCTCAAGGGTGCCGTGGGCACGCGTGGCTTGCAGCGCATCAACGCCTGCCCCGGTGGTGAGGGCGCCTGTGTGGAAAAACTGGTCTTCAACGCCGAGCTGCAGTCCGGAACCAACATCGTGCAGGTGAGCCTTGGTTACAAGGGCATGTGGCTGAACCCGCAGACGGTCATCGTCCAGCGCAAGGCCGCGGCGCCAAGCAGTGTGGCCATGTTGCCCAGGTTGTGGTTTTTCTCGGTCGGTGTCAGTGAATATGCCAAGCCCGAACTCAATCTCGG
>CAIQEX010000658.1 GCA_903870955.1 uncultured beta proteobacterium | reverse complement strand
CGCAATTTGGACCTGATATCAATCTAAATCTGCGCATGCCCAAACTTCCGATGGTGCCCATTAAGGCATATATATAGCTGTAAAAAAATCGAAATATTGCTATGCAAATACTTGCATAAGGCGCTTGTCTCATTTTGAGAATGTCAATGCGAAAGATCAATAAAACGAGGGTTTTACCTAGCTCGATTCGCATCAGTTTGAAAAACAATTCGCGTGGATTCTTATTCATCACATCAATCGCGATGGAGACAAACTCAATGCAAATTTCTCTCAAGATCAATGGTCGAGACACGTCGCTCGACGTGGCTCCCAACACCCTGTTGGTACAACTCATACGGGACCAACTCAAGCTCACCGGAACCCATGTTGGATGCGACACCGCGCAGTGCGGCGCGTGCACCGTCATCAAGGATGGCCATGCGATCAAATCCTGCAACGTGCTTGCCGCGCAGGCGCAAGGTTCTTCGATCACCACGATTGAAGGCTTGGCCCAACCCGACGGCACGCTGCATCCCATGCAGGCCGCATTCAAAGAGTGTCACGGTTTGCAATGCGGGTTCTGCACGCCCGGCATGGTGCTGAGTTCCGTGGATCTTTGCAACAAACATCCCAACGCCAGCGCGACCGAGATTCGCGAACTGCTGGAAGGCAACCTGTGCCGCTGCACCGGTTATCAAAACATTGTGAAGTCCGTGCAGCAAGGCCGCGCTGCAATGGCGACCGGCAACTAAGGAGAGTCGACATGGGTGCATCAGATTTTTCCAAACTCCCCCATATCGGCGAGTCCGTCCGACGCAAAGAGGATGTGCGTTTCCTCACCGGTGCGGGTCAGTACACCGATGACATCACCATGGCGGCACAGAGCTACGCGGTGTTCGTGCGCAGCCCCTATGCCCACGCGGTGATCAAGAGCATTGATACCAGTGCTGCTGCGGCGATGCCAGGGGTTATCAAGATTTTCGTAGGTACCGATCTGGAAGGAAAAATGGGCGGACTGCCTTGCGGCTGGCTGATCAACAACCCGGATGGCTCACCCATGAAAGAGCCACCGCACCCCGTGCTGGCTTTGGGCAAGGCGCGGCATGTGGGTGACCAGGTTGCAATGGTGATCGCCGAGACGCAGGAACAGGCGCGCAATGCTGCGGAAGCCGTGAATGTGGATTACGAAGTGCTGGACGCAGTGGTCGATGTGCGTGACGCTGCCAAGGGTCTGGCCCTGCACGACATTGCACCGGACAACCACTGCTACAAATGGACGTTGGGCGACAAGGGCCAAGTAGATGCTGCTTTTGCCAACGCCGCACACGTTACCAAGCTCGATCTGATCAACAACCGGCTGGTGCCCAACGCGATGGAACCACGTGCCGCGATCGGCAACTACAACCGTGCCACCGAGGAGTATGTGCTGTATGTCGCCAACCAGAATCCGCACGTCGAACGGCTGCTGATGACCGCCTTTGTGCTGGGCCTGCCCGAGCACAAGGTGCGGGTAATCGCCCCCGACGTGGGCGGTGGATTCGGTTCGAAAATATATTTGTACGCCGAGGACGTGGCCCTTACCTGGGCCTCCAAGCAAGTCAATCGCAGCATCAAATGGACCTGTGACCGCTCCGAGGCTTTCCTGACTGATGCGCACGGCCGCGATCACGTCAGCCATGCCGAAATGGCGATGGACAAGGATGGCAAGTTCCTGGCCATGCGCGTGCATACGGACGCCAACCTGGGTGCCTATCTGTCAACCTTCTCGACGGCCATTCCCACGATTTTGTATGCCACCCTGCTGGCCGGTCAGTACACCTGCCCGCAAATATATGTGGAAGTTGACGCATGGTTCACCAACACCACGCCGGTGGATGCCTACCGTGGCGCAGGTCGACCAGAAGCCACCTATCTGCTGGAGCGTCTGGTGAGTCGTTGCGGTTGGGAACTGGGTCTGTCACAGGATGAAATTCGCAAACGCAACTTCATCAACACGTGGCCGTACCAGACCCCCGTCGCACTGCAATACGATGTTGGCGACTACTTGGGTTGCATGACCAAAGCACAGGAGTTAGCAGATGTAGCGGGTTTTGAGGCACGCAAAACCGCCAGTGCTGCCAAGGGTCTTTTGCGTGGCGTGGGTTACTCCAGCTACATCGAAGCCTGTGGCCTGGCACCCAGCAATATTGCGGGCGCTCTGGGTGCGCGAGCAGGTCTCTTTGAGTGTGGTGAGGTGCGGGTTCACCCGACCGGCAGTGTGACCGTGTTTACCGGATCGCATAGCCACGGGCAGGGCCACGAAACGACGTTTGCGCAAGTTGTGGCGGCGCGGCTGGGCATTGCAGTGGATGCCGTGGACATCGTGCACGGAGACACCGGACGCGTGCCTTTTGGCATGGGTACCTATGGCTCGCGTTCGATCTCGGTCGGGGGTGCGGCCATCATGCGCGCGCTCGACAAGATCGAGACCAAGGCCAAGAAGATCGCCGCGCATCTGATGGAATCGAGTGACGTCGATGTTGAATTTGCGAATGGCGAATTCACCGTCAAAGGCACCGACAAGAAGGTCACATTTGGACAAGTGGCTTTGACGGCCTATGTGCCGCACAACTACCCGTTGGACAAATTGGAGCCCGGCCTCAACGAGACGGCGTTCTACGACCCCACCAACTTCACCTACCCTTCAGGCACCTACATCTGCGAAGTGGAAGTAGACCCCGCCACCGGCAAGACACGTGTCGACCGCTTCACCGCCGTGGATGACTTTGGCACCATCATCAACCCGATGATTGTGGAAGGCCAGGTGCAGGGCGGCATCGTTCAGGGCATTGGCCAGGCCTTGCTCGAGAATTGCGTCTATGACCGCGAAACGGGTCAGCTGCTGACCGGCTCCTTTATGGACTACGCCATGCCGCGCGCCGATGATTTCCCGGACTTCAAGATTGGCAACATCTGCACCCCGTGTACCCATAACCCGTTGGGTACCAAGGGCTGTGGCGAGGCCGGTGCCATTGGCTCGCCACCGGCAGTCATCAACGCGGTGCTGGACGCGCTGAGCGGATTGGGCGTCAAGGAGTTTGACATGCCCGCATCGCCCCATCGCGTCTGGGAAGCCATTCAGGCCGCCAAGGCATAACGCACCAAGGAGACGAAATCCATGTACGCATTTACTTTCGAACGTCCTGCCACACTGGCCGATGCAACACAACTGGCAGCCGGTGGAGCTAAAGTTCTGGCCGGTGGCCAAACGCTGCTGGCTTCCATGAAGCAGCGCTTGTCACAGCCCGAAAAGCTGGTTGACCTGAGCGGCATTCAGGAACTTAGCGGCATTCGCCGTGAAGGCGACTCGCTGGTGATTGGTGCCATGACGCGACACCACGAAGTGGCTGGCAGTGCCGTGGTGCAGTCGGCTATTCCGGCCCTTGCTGATTTGGCCGCGCATATAGGCGATCGCCAGGTACGCGCTATGGGCACGCTGGGTGGCTCGGTGGCCAACAACGACCCGGCTGCCTGCTACCCCAGCGCGGTTTTGGCTTTGGGTGCCACGGTGCATACCACCCAGCGCAAAATTGCGGCGGATGATTTCTTTCAGGGCATGTTTGCCACCGCACTCAACGATGGAGAACTCATCACGGCGATCAGCTTTCCGGTTGCCAAAGGAGCGGCCTATCTGAAGTTTGTGCAGCCCGCTTCGCGCTTCGCATTGGTGGGCGTCTTTGTCGCGCAAACCAGCTCAGGCGTGCGGGTAGCGGTGACTGGTGCAGGGCAAGGCGTGTTCCGCCACAAAGGGCTTGAAGCTGCACTGAATGCCAACTTCAGTGTCCAGTCTGCTGCTGGCGTGGCCATTGATGCCTCCGAACTCAATTCGGACATTCACGCCACCGCAACCTACCGGGCAAACCTGATCAGCGTTCAGACGCAACGTGCAGTAGCCAAAATTCTGGGCTGATTTCGGCGTCCCGCCGCTGAGGCTCCGTGTCTGAACCACGCGGAGCCTTTTTTTTGAGTTGCCGATGAACACCATTTCTTCTGTCGATGCGTTGATTGCCGCTTTGCAGGCGGTGGGCTATTACGCGGAGCGCAGGCTGGCGACAGCCGTCTTTCTGGCGTTGAAATTGCAGCGCCCATTGCTGCTCGAAGGTGAGCCCGGCGTGGGCAAAACCGAGCTCGCCAAGGCCCTGGCTTTGGCCTTGGGACGTGCCCTTATCCGCTTGCAGTGCTATGACGGACTGGAGCAGCGCGAGGCGCTCTACGAATGGAACTATGCAGCGCAATTGCTGCACATGCGCGCGGCCCAGGCCGCAGACGGTGTGGATGCAGCGCGGATCGAACAAGAGGTCTATCAGGACCGCTATCTGATTCACCGCCCGTTGCTACAGGCGCTGCAAACGCCAGCACCGGGGGCGTTGTTGTTGATTGATGAAGTGGATCGTGCGGATGAACCCTTTGAGGCCTTCCTGCTCGAGTACCTGGGCGAATACCAGGTCAGCATCCCTGAGTTGGGCACTATTTCTGCGCAGTACAAACCGGTCACCATTCTGACCAGCAACCGCACCCGCGAACTCAACGATGCCGTCAAGCGGCGCTGCCTGTACCACTGGCTCGACTATCCCGAGCGCGAGCGTGAACTGGCCATCATCCGGGCACAGGTACCCAATGCCAGTGCCGAACTATCGGCCCAGGTGGCCGACGTGGTGAGCCGTCTGCGCCAGACGCCTTTTGCCAATGCGTTCCAGCGCGCACCCGGCATTGCCGAAGCCGTGGAATGGGCCAAGGCGTTGATTGCACTCGACACCCTGGTGTTGGACCCCGAGGTGCTGACCGACACCGCAGGCATCATGTTCAAGCAGCGTGACGACATTGCAGCCCTGAATGTTGAAATGGCGCAAGCACTATTGACGCCACCCGCCCCATGAATCTGGGTGACGCACGTACTGGCAAATTGGCGCTCAACATGGCGGCCTTCGGGCGCACATTGCGTCATACGGGCGTGCAAGTGGACAGTGCCCGGATTGCGTTATCGACCCAAGCCGCATTGCTGGTCGGCCTTGCCAACAAGGGCGACCTGAGCGCCGCGCTGGAGTCCGTTTTGGTCAGCCGCGAACAGGACCGGGTAGTTTTTCGGGAGTTGTTTGAGGTCTATTTCAAAGACCCGCAAATGGCCCATAAACTGCTGGCGCAAATGTTGCCCAGTGCCGAGGGAAAGGCTGCGCCCAGCAAGCGCCGCCCGCGTGTGCGCGAGGCCTTGTCGCCGCGCAAATTGACGCCGCAGCAAGCGCAACCCGGCAAAGAAGAACAGAAGTTGGATTTCGATGCCGCCATGACCGCCAGCGCCTTGCAGCGTTTGCACCATGCAGATTTCAACCAGCTGTCGGCCAAGGAATATCGGTTGGTCGAAGGTTTGGTGCGTGCCGTCCCGCTGCCTCTTCCTGAGTTTGATGGCCGGCGAACCATCGCCGCCAGCCGAGGCAACAGTCTGCACTGGGCCGGCGTCGTACGTCAGGCCGTGCGCTACGGTGGCGAGCCGTTGCGTCTTCCCCGCAGGCAACGTCGCCAGGAGCTTTCCCCGCTCGTACTGCTGGTCGATGTGTCGGGTTCTATGGAGCGTTACGCGCGACTGTTGTTGGCCTTTATGCATGCGGCTACGCGACGTCACCCCAGGCGTGATGTATTTGCCTTTGGCACCCAGTTAACCGACCTGACCCGCCATTTCAAAGTGGCCGATACCGACCAGATGCTGGTGGACGCAGGCGCTGCGATTACGGATTTTGCCGGCGGCACCCAATTCGGTGAGGCACTGGCGCAACTGCGGCAGAACCACGCACGCCGCTTCGTCGGTGGGCGCTCCATTGTGCTGGTGGTCAGTGACGGTTTGGACACGGGCGACCCCGCGCAGCTGGGGGAAGAATTGGCCTGGCTCAAGCGCCACTGCAAACGCCTGGTGTGGCTTAACCCGCTACTGCGCTTTGAAGGTTACGCACCGATCGCGCGCGGCGCAGAGCAACTGCATCGGCACGCCGACGCCATGTTGGCCGTCCACAATTTAAGTCGGCTGGAAGACCTTGCCGCAAGCTTGTCCACGCTGTTGAAACGCAAGTAACCCAGCGCTATTTTTGAATCGTAAAGACAGGAGACCACACCTATGGAAATGCAAGGAAACCGCCAACTCGCCATCACCCAGCAACAGGCCTGGGACGCCTTGAACGACCCCGAAGTCCTCAAGCTGTGTATTCCCGGTTGCGACAAGATAGAAGCCAGTGGGGAAAACCAATACAGCATGGGTGTGTCTCTCAAGATCGGCCCACTCGCCGCAAAATTTACCGGCAAGATTGCCCTCTCCGACATCAATGCGCCAAACAGCTACACCATCAGCTTTGAAGGGAATGGCGGGCCCGCCGGTTTTGGTAAGGGCAATGCCAAGGTGCAACTCGCAGCCAATGCAGACGGTGTTGAACTGGCCTACACGGTGCACGCCACAGTCGGCGGCAAGATCGCACAAGTCGGGCAGCGTTTGATTGATGGCGTTGCCAAGTCCATGGCCGAGGATTTTTTCAAACGTTTCGATGGCGAAATGCAAAAGCGCTACCCGGATGCCTATGCGGAAAAAGCCGCTGCTGCCCCTGCGGAGTCGCAGGCGAAATCGGCCACCATCCCAAGCTGGGTTTGGCTGGCTGCAGGTGCCGCGCTGGTTGTGGTGTACTTCGTCCTGCGCTGACATGGCGCTTTGAAATTCTGACGGTAGACAACCATGGAAAATCTGGATGTGCTGGTCCTGCGAACGCTGAAGAACTGGCGTGCCCAGTCGCGACGCGCCATGCTGGCCACGGTGGTACGAACCTGGGGCTCATCGCCCCGGCCGATTGGTTCCATCATGGCGCTGTGTGAGGACGGTGCTGTGGTGGGCTCGGTGTCGGGTGGTTGCATTGAGGATGACCTGATTTATCGCTTCACCAAGGCCTACGCCCAAGCGTCTGGCACATCACCCGATGAACCGCAGGAATTGCCACAAGGCAGCCCACGCTTGGTGAAATATGGCATTACCGCTGACGAGGCCCATCGCTTTGGCCTGCCCTGTGGTGGCACGCTGGAACTGCTGCTGGAATTTGATCCCGACCTGGGCCGGCTCGAACAACTGCTCGAATGGCTGGACCAGGGAAAAATGGTCGAGCGCACAGTGCAACTTTCCAGCGGCGAAGCCACTCTGCAGTGGTGTGACAAACCTTCCGAGTTGTCGCTGGATACCGTTCGGCTCATCAACGTCTTTGGGCCCGAATACCGTTTGCTGATTATTGGTGCGGGGCAGATGAGTGAATACCTCGCCATCATGGCCCGCTTCAGCGGATTTGCCGTGACCGTGTGCGATCCCAGGCAGGAGTACAACAGCAGTTGGTCGGTCCCCGGAACGCAAATGGTCACCGAAATGCCGGACGATGTGGTGGTCAGTTTCCGGCCCGACCGGAGATGTGCCGTGGTGGCGCTCACCCATGACCCCAAGCTGGATGACCTGGCATTGTTGGAGGCACTCAAGAGCGATGCTTTTTATATCGGTGCCATCGGTTCACGCCGCAACAACCAGGCGCGGCACCAGCGTTTGATCGAGCACTTTGACGAAACGGTCGAATCGCTGCAGCGCCTGCGTGGCCCGATTGGTATATATATCGGCAGCAAGACCCCGCCCGAAATCGCGGTCAGTGTGATGGCGGAAATTCTGGCGGTTAAAAATGGAGTGCCCCTGCCCCGGGATATTCAGGTGGGGCCGGCCAAAGACGAACTGGCAACGCCTCCCAATGAACCGGGTCCGTTGGTATGCCCCACTTAGAGTTCGCCTCCCGCGCCGCATGCAGCACGGCCCGGCTGGTTTCTGTCGAGGGATTGTGAACCGGACCTAGCCTTGGACCTGAACCTCAAAGCGGGCTTTCCCTGTGCATGGCGGACACTGCACAACCTAGTGGGCGCCTTCTTTCTCCAGCATGTCCACCATGGCGGCATAGCCCCGCGATTTGGCCAGCGTCAGGGGCGTGTTGCCTTCGCGATCCGTCAACCGGGTGCTGGCACCAGCCGCCAGCAGCGCCTGCAAGACCGATTGATGCCGGGCACCACCCTGGCCCAACACAATGGCTTCGATCATGGCGGTCCAATGCAGGTTGTTGACATGGTCCAGCGGAGCACCCGCAGCAATCAACTGCCGCACCACGCCGTCGTGCCCCAAGTGGGCGGCTGCTATGAGCGCGGTGCCGTCATAGCGGCTGGTGGTGAGTTTGGCGCTGGCACCCAAGCTCAACAGCACCCGCAACGTGTCCTCATCTCCGGCCACCGCCGCAACCGTTACTGCGTCGTAGCGGTCGTTTTCCAGCAGTTCAAGATTCGCGCCCGCCAGGGCAAGCGTACGGATGATTTCGGGCTGCCTGGCAAATGTGGCGACATGCACTGGCGTGCGACCGAACGGGTCTCGCGCATTGGCATCAGCACCACTGGCCAGCAGCTTTTTAAGCAGCACCAAATCACCCTTATGCGCCGCCGCATGCAAGCCTGTGTAACGCGCGGCCTCGGCCGCACTTGGGGCCACCTGCGCATGGGCCGGGCCCGCCAGTGCGGCCACGGCCAGCAACGCGGCCATGGACCAGGCGAGGAATGATGCCTTGCTTGACATGACCTGACTTAGTTGAGTTGAAGGCAGGTTACTGCAGCATGTCCTGCACGCTGGCAATGCCTGCCATGGCGCATTTTTCATCCAGATGGCCAGCCGGTGCGCCACCCACACCCACGGCGCCAATCACTTCGTCGCCCACCTTTACCGGCACGCCACCCCCCAGCAACAGGTAACCCGGAATCATGGCCACATTGGCCGAAGCCGGGTTCTTTTGCACCCCTTCCCACATGGCCGCCGTGGTGTTTTTGCCAGAAGCCGAGGTAAATGCTTTTGCCTGGCTGGCGGCCAGCGTGTGCGGGCCGGCATTGTCAGCGCGATACACGGCGCGCACGCCACCGGCACGGTCTACCACGGTGGCGGTCACATTGAACTTGTCGGCGCTACAGGCGGCCACGGTGGCTGCAGCAATTTTGGTTGCCAGTTCAAGGGACATGTTTTTTTCAACTCGAACGCCTTGGGCGCTGGCGCCCACTGTGGCCAATGACAAGACGAGAGCGCTGGCGCAATGAATGGATCGCATGGGTTTTATTCCTGTAAAAAAATGGGGATGAAGCAACGGTTCACCGCCTGAGGAAAATGTAATCAAACATAGGCGCGTGAACCATGCGTGCGGCTACGCGCAGGGGTCCGTAGAACTACGGAGTCACCTCCGAACCACGCAGCACGCACTACGCAGCTACGCAGCTACGCAGCAAGGCAGTCGAAAGACTCAGCCGCCGGATGCTGCGGCCAGCGTGGCGTAGTGGCGTATCAGGTGCGCCAGCGACTCCACCTGCAGTTTGCCAAACAGGTTTGCGCGGTGGGTCTCCACGGTGCGTGGCGAGAGGCCCAGCGCCCGACCAATTTCCTTGTTGGTCAGCCCCTCGACGATCAGGCCCAGCACCTCCCGTTCGCGTTCGGACAACTGTGCATAACGCTCTTGCGCCTGACGACTGGCCTGGTGTCTTTCGCGGGAGCGCACATGCTGGCGCACGGCGTTTTGCAGGGTTTCCAGCAACAGCTCGTCATTCACCGGTTTTTCCAAAAACTCGGTGGCACCCGATTTAAAAGCCCGCCGACAAAGCTCTACCGTGCCATGCCCGGTGAGCATGACCACTGGTTGGTCCACGCCTTGGGCCATCAGTGCGTCCAGCACGGACAGGCCGTTGGTGCCGGGCATGCGCACATCGAGCACGATGGCACCGATGCCTTGACGGGAAAAGCCCTGCATAAATTCCTGCGGATCAGCCCAGGTCTGCACCCGCAAGCCCACGGTGCTGATCAGCAACGCCAGACTCGTGCGCACGGCCTCGTCGTCGTCTATTAAATGGATCAACGGAGACTGCGGTGCATTCATGGGGTGTGTGCCGTTGGCAGGGTGAGGGTAAAAACCGCGCCACGGGGCGCATTGGCGTGGGCACGCAGTTGTCCACCCATGCCGGTGGCCAGGGTTTCACACAGGCTCAGACCGAGCCCCAGGCCACCTTCGCGGGTGGTGAAGAAGGGCTCAAACACATGCGGCAAGGTGTCTGGTGCTATGCCCGGTCCGGTGTCGGCCACCTGCAGCACACCCATGCCCGACGCGACTTCAATGTGAATCGTCAGTTGACGCTCTGTCGCCGCAACCAGGTCCAGAGCCTGCAAGGCATTGGTCATCAAGTTGTGCACGATTTGCTCCAGCGCCACGCGCTCGGCCAGCACCTGGGCAGGGTGCTTCGCAACGATTGCGACCGTGACACCACGGCGTTTGCACTCAGGCTCCAGCAAGTCCAGCGCGTTGCGCGCGACCTGAGCCAAGTCCACCACCTGACTGGGCTCAGCCACGTTGGGTTGCTCCACCGTGCGGCGCAAGCGGGCCAACACTTCGGCAGCACGCCTAGCTTGCGCCACGGCTTGATCCATGGCCTGCAGGGCGGCGGGCATCTCGTCGGGATCGTCTTGCAACAGGCGTTTGGCAGCCTGGGTATTCGCCAGAATCGCGGTGAGCGGCTGGTTCAGTTCATGGGCCATGCCTGCCGCCAACTCGCCCAAGGTGTTCAAGCGCGCCACCTGCCCCACGCGCAGCAATTCTTCAGCCCGGCGCCGTGCGCTGCGTTGGCGCTGCCAGGCCGACAGGCCGGCCAATACGGCAGCCATCAGCGATGTCCACACGGCCATCAAGCCCCACGGCAACTCGGACCAGCCCACTTCTCGCACAGCCACCACATCAAATGGCTGGCTAACGCTGGCCAGATGTTTGTGAAACTCAAAGCGCCAGCCCGACCCGGTGACACGCCCCGGTTGCACCACAAACGCTTTACCTGCTTGCACCAGCGTCACCCGCACCGGGCTGCTTTGAACCGGCATGGACCAGTCGTTCCAGGGCACGCTGGCATACACGTCAATCAACAAGGCAAAACTGCTGGGTTGTGCCGCCAGCACCAGCTGATAGCGCCCACGCTGGGCGCTGAAATCCAGGTTCGCCAACACGGCGTGGCGCGTCTGACGCGACGTGTTTTCGGCGTCCACCAGGCTGGCGCTGGGCCAGTTTTCGCCAGGGTCACGCCGTTGCACGCTCAGAATTTGCGGGTACACCGATGACAAACGCTGTTCTACCGCGTCGGCATCGCCAGGCTGTGCCTTGGGTTGCAGCAAAGCCAGCGTGGCCAGCACCGCCTCATGCTGTACCGCGCGTTGGCTCAGCAGTCGGTGGCTGATGCGGGCATCCGTCTCAAAGGCTTCGCGCAGCTGCGTCAGCTCACTGTGCGCGAGCAGCACACATCCCAGTGCAGAAAGCACCAGCCACAGCAAAAGGCGTGGTCCGTGGGCGTTGTGTGCGTTGGGCATGGCCGATTCTGGCATACGCACATTGCGCAGCAGCGCACCGGACGGACCCTATCTTTCGACACCTTCCGGTGAAGGCCTCACTTCCCGCAAGCGGCTACTGCGTATTCGTCAACACCGCCACGCGGGTGATTCCGGCGCGTTCGATCAGCGCCATCACCTTGGCAATGCTGCCGTAGTTCACGGCTTCGTCGGAGCTCAGGTGCACCACGGTCTTTGACAGAATGACCTTGATCGCATTGTTGAGTCGGGGTGCCGTCACGATGCGTACGACTTTTGTCTGAACAATCAGGTGCACACGAAAGAACTATTCAACGAAGAAGAAGGAGATTTGCATGCCACGTCTGACAGCCCAGGATTTTCAACCGGAAGTCTTGCAACTATTTGACCGCTATGTGCATGGCGAAATTAGCCGCCGTGGCTTTTTGGAGTCGGCCACGCGCTTTGCCGGAACGGCTGCCGGCGCAGCGGGATTGCTGACGGCACTGAGTCCGCAGTTTGCCCAAGCACAACAGGTCACTCCCACCGATGCCCGTATCCAGGCGCACTACCAGGAATTTGATTCCCCCCTGGGCAATGGCAAGGGGCGCGGGCTTTGGGTCAAGCCGGCCGGGGCCAAGGGCCCCCTACCTGCCGTTGTCGTGGCGCATGAAAACCGGGGACTCAACCCGCATATCGAAGACATTGCCCGTCGTTTGGCGTTAGACGGGTTTTTGGCCTTCGCGCCCGATGCTCTGTTCCCGCTCGGTGGCTATCCAGGCGATGAAGACAAGGCGCGCGAATTGTTTCCCAAACTCGATGCCGCCAAGACACGCGCCGATTTTGTTGCCGCCGCCAAGCTCTTGCAAACCAGCGCCGAGAGCAATGGCCACGTAGGTGCCGTCGGCTTTTGTTGGGGCGGCGGTGTGGCGAACTATCTGGCAACCCAGTTGCCAGACCTGCGCGCGGCCGTGCCCTTTTATGGCGCGGCGCCTGCCGCGCCCGAGGTGGCAAAAATCAAGGCACCCCTGTTGATTCATTACGCCGGTGCGGATGAGCGTCTGAATGCCACTTGGCCTGCGTATGAAGCGGCACTCAAGGCCGCCAGCGCGCGCTACGAAGCCTTCATTTATCCCGGTGTGCAGCACGGCTTTAACAACGACACGACGCCGCGCTTTGACGCCGAGGCGGCCAAATTGGCGTGGCAAAGAACAATCTCCTTTTTCAAAACCAACCTGGCGTGAAATGAAGACGACTCTTTAGTCGTTTTCGACCGGTGCCCATTGCAACGGGCACCGCATCGGTCAATCCGGGCCAAAGCATCGCTGCCACCGCATGGGCGGGTTGCGTTGACAGGCGCCCAACTCGCAAACCCTGAATCAGTTATTCGGCAAGCCATTTGCCGCGCTATTCAGGGGTCCATTTCGCAAGCGAATTGTTGACATGAATGGATTTGCTGCGAAGTCAATGTGATACTACTGATTCATGCTATAAAGTTTCCATTGACTGGTTGTGAGGGCGGCCCGTTCCGCCAAATACTGTCCGTTGCGAGGTCTGTAGAAATATCTGTCACGCGCAGGATCTCATGAATATGAATACCCACAAACTGCTCGATCAGCCGGATTTGATATTGCAACTATCGCAGTTCGCAATGGAAAATGTGTCCATCGAAATTTATTGGGTGGGTAGCGATGCAAGAATTCACTATGCCAACAACCAGGCTTGTATAAAACTGGGTTATACAAAAGAAGAATTTCAACATCTCACAATTTCGGATCTGGATCCAAACTACCCAATGGACCTTTGGCCCAGCCATTGGCAGCAACTCAAAAAAGACAAGACGCAACTGTTTGAGACGCACCATCAACGCAAGGATGGGGTGATGTTCCCCGTTGAAGTGGTTGCTAACTATGTCTCATTGGGTGGTCATGAGTTCAACGTCGGTTTTGCAAAGGACATCAGCGAACGCAAGAGAAATGAAAAGGAGCTCAATCGGGCCAAATCAATCATCGATTCTTCTGACGATGCAATTATTGGAAAATCAATAACCGGCATTATTGAGAGCTGGAATGAAGGTGCGGTGAAGCTCTTTGGCTATACCAGCGAAGAAATAATCGGGCTTCCGATGTTGAAGCTTATTCCCGCCGACCGTCAAAGGGAGGATGCCGATATTTTGAACCGGATTTCCCTTGGGGAGCGGGTTGAGCACATTGAAACGATTCGCCAGCACAAGGATGGGCGTTTAATAGATATTTCAACCAGCATTTCCCCTATATTGGATGAGGCAGGAAAGGTTGTTGGTGCTTCCACGATTGCGAGAGATATCACCCAAAATAAACGCCTGGAAGCGATTTTAAAAAGAGAGAGCGAGAAAAATCTGGCTCTGCTACTCCATGCCAGTGATGGCATTCATATTCTGGACCAGAACGGCACGCTGGTTGAAGCCAGTGACTCTTTTTGCTCCATGCTGGGCTATCAACGCAACGAGATGCTGGGACAGCATGTTTCGCTATGGGATGCCAAACTGACGACCGAGGAAATTTCGCGAGCCCTTGCGAGGCAGTTCACCAAGCAATCAAGATCCCAATTTGAAACACTGCACCGGCGCAAGGACGGTTCCGTGTTCGACGTGGAGATCAGTGGTGCACCGTTGGTGCTCGAGGGAAAGCAATTGCTGTTCAATTCGTCACGCGACATCACCGACAGAAAATTGCTGGAGCAGAGGCAGAGGCTGCACGAAGAGGCATTGAGCAAGGCTGCGCACTACGATCAATTGACGGGTTTACCGAACCGAATATTGCTCGCCGACCGAATGAAGCAGGCTATCTCGCAGACATCGCGCGATCAAACCATGCTTGCCATCTGCTACCTGGATCTGGATGGTTTCAAGCCTATCAATGACACCCTGGGCCATGAGGTCGGCGACGCCATATTGGTGGAAGTGTCCCGAAGGATTGAAACAACCATCCGGGGTGGAGACAGTGTTGCCCGCCTGGGTGGAGACGAGTTTGTGATTTTGCTTTTGGGCCTTGCCAGAGGAGACGAAAGTCAGGCTACCCTGGAGCGCTTGCTGAAGTCCATCTCCGAACCCATCGAGGTTCAAAATACGATCCTGAAAATCAGTGCCAGCATTGGCGTGAGTATTTATCCAATGGACAATGAAGACCCGGATACGCTCATGCGCCATGCCGACCAGGCAATGTATGTGGCCAAGGAATCGGGCAAAAATCGTTTCCATATTTATGACATGGAAATGGATAAGCGTGCCCGAAGTCAGATTGCCACGCAGCAGGCCATCCGTCTTGCGTTGGAGCTGAATCAGTTTGAACTCTTCTATCAGCCAAAAATTGACCTGCGTACCTATGAAATGATGGGCGCGGAAGCGCTGATTCGATGGAGACATCCGGTGCGTGGTTTGTTGTCTCCTCCCGAGTTTTTGCACTTCGTGGAAAACACGGATATCGATATCGCTATTGGCGACTGGGTCATTGCCACCGCGTTGGCGCAAGTTCATGACTGGCACAAATCCGGTTTGAAAATTGCAGTCAGCATCAACATTTCCGGATATCACCTGGAGTCGCCCAGTTTTGTAAACAAGATAAAGCTTCAGTTTTCTGCGTATCCCATGTTGCCGACCGGCACCCTGCAAATTGAGGTATTGGAGACCGTGGCACTCAATGATGTCAATTCTGCACAGGCCGTGATGGGTGATTGCCGCCGCCTGGGTGTGCGCTTTGCCCTGGATGATTTTGGCACCGGGTTTTCATCGCTGAGTTACCTGAACGACCTTCCGGTTGATGCGCTAAAAATCGACCAGACGTTTGTCAGAGACATGCTGGAAGACGCGGGCGACAAAGCCATCGTCACCGGCGTGATTGCGTTGGCAAAGGCCTTTGGACGCCAGACTGTGGCTGAGGGTATTGAATCGCTCGCACATATCCAGGTGCTCGAGCGCATGGGTTGCGAATATGGGCAAGGTTATGCCATTGCGCGCCCCATGACCGCTAGCGAGCTATTTCACTGGAAATCCAAATGACCTTGTAGCTTGGGTTGGGCAGCTTATTCAGACCTACAACACTGCCCTGCGTACCATCGACCGAAATGTGACCTGACCTGAAGTCCTACAAGGTCGAGGTGACCTTGGACAGGTGTCGCGGGCTATCCGGGTTCACGCCCCGCGCACGCGCCACGGCTTCCACCAGCAGGTAAAACGACTGGATGGCGGCGATGGGATCAAGGTCCTCTGCGTCGGTGGTGGCCAGGGTCAGATCGCGCTCCGCCACATCGCCGGGTGCGGCCAGCCAGACGTTTGCGCCGCGTTGTCGCATGTCCCGCGCAAGCTGAATGGACCCGGCCTGGGCCGGGCCACGCAGTGCAAAAATCAGCATCGGATAGCCCGTGTCGACCAGGGCCATGGGGCCGTGTTGTACCTCTGCGCCACTGAACGCTTCAGCCTGAATGCCACAGGTTTCCTTGAATTTCAACGCGGCCTCGTTGGCAATTGCCAAGCCCGGGCCACGGCCAATCACCAGCAGGCGGTCGGCATCTTTTAGCGCCGGCAGGGCGGCACTCCAATCCATCGTGCAGGCGGCAGTCAGGGCGGCGGGGAGTGTCTTTAGGCCCTGCAACAAATCTGCGTGTTGGCCCCATGTCGCGGCGAGTCGGGCAGCGGCAACCAGCGAGCAGATATAGCTCTTGGTCGCGGCAACGCTTTTCTCCGGCCCCGCGTGCAGCGGGAGGGTCCACCCGACGGCTTCAGCCAGCGGCGAATCTTCGACATTGACCAGAGCCACCGTGGTGGCACCGGCGTCCGTAAACGCCTGCATCGGACCGACCAGGTCAGGGCTGCGGCCTGACTGTGAAACGGATACCGCCAGGATGCGGGAATGCGCCACCGGAGCCCGGTAAAGCGTCATCAGAGACATTGGCATGGAGGTCACCAACTGACCCGTGCGCGACATGACAAGGTAGGCAAAGTAGGACGCCGCGTGGTCCGAACTGCCGCGCGCAATAGTCACCACGCCGGTGGGCGGTGAGGCGCGCAAGGCCACCCCCAAGGCTTCGTAGCGATCCGCATCAGCGGCCAGTTGAATCGCCACGTGCGTGGCCGAGGCGCTGGCCTCTTGGTACATTTTGGTGGTCATAAATCGAGGCTGCAGAGTGGGGTAGGTTGAGACGGTGAAAGCACCTGGAGCCGGTGCAATAGCAATTGCAAGGCACCTTGCATGGCATCGCCGTGCGCCGCGGTCAATCGAAGCGCCAAAGATGGTGGAAGCAAGGGTGTGAGTTGCTGCCCCACGCTACCGGCCACGACCAGGGGCAGTTCTTCTTGCGGGTCCAGCGCATGGGCGATGGCACACAGGCTGTCCACAGCCCGTGTGACGAGGTCTTGCGCACGCGCATCCGTGGCCACTGCGGCAAAGACCAACGGGGCACACGTGGCATAGGTATTCTGGTTGGCCCGACCACACCATTCGAGCAGTGCGGCGCGGCTGCCGCCCGTGTGCTGCAGGACGGCCTCGGTCAGGGCACTCGGGTTTTTGCGACCATCCAGCGCGTGCTGCGTCAGGCGAACGGCTTGCAGCCCCAAATCAGCGCCACTGCCTTCATCGCCACTGGGAAAGCCCCAGCCGCCCACGGTCTTCAGCGCGCCTTGCGCGTCCTGAACCAGACCAATCGCCCCGGTTCCAAATATCACCAAGGCCCCGGCGCCGCCGTTGTGCGCACCGTGCAACGCCGTCACGGCATCGGAATGCAGGTCCACTTGCGCGTAGCCCGGGTTGGTACGCAACAGGTCCTCGGCCCAGGCAGGATTGTTGGCACCGGCCAAACCCAGGCCCAAGGCCGTGTTCGATGGGGCCGGGCTTTGCCACGCGGGCTGCAGTGGTTCGACGAGTGCCAACTCCATCGCCTGTGTGATGTTTTTCCAGGCTTGGGCGCTTCCTTGCATCAGCCCCGACGCGCCGGCCCGGCCTTCGCCCACCTGCACACCGCTGCGGTGCCAGACCCGCACCCGCGTGCTGGTGCCACCACCGTCCACGGCGGCCAGATAGTGGATCGCTTCGGGCAATGGCTGTGTCAACCGCAACGCAGTCATCGTGCGTGCGCGGCGCGCATATTGCCGGGATGCAGGCGCGTGCAGGCACTGCCATCGGCGCGGAATAAATGCAGCGCCTGCGGCGAAGCGCGAACCAACAAGTGGTCGCTGAGCCGCACCTCGGCATTGCCGTCGCCGCGCAATATCAAGTCCTGGCCATCTTCCGTGCGCACATACAGCAGGTTCGATTCGCCGAGGTGTTCCACCAGCGTGATCTCGGCGTTGAGCAACAGGTCATGGCTGTCCGGGCGCGCACCCGCGCTCAGGACATCACAGTGCTCGGGGCGGACCCCGATCTCGACCGTCTCTCCGGG
>CAIQEX010000657.1 GCA_903870955.1 uncultured beta proteobacterium | reverse complement strand
GCTTTGAGCCGATCTCCGACAAGCAGATCCGCTATGGTCTGGGCGCCATCAAGGGCACCGGGCAGCAGGCGATTGAAGCCATCGTTGCCGCGCGTGAGGGTCGCGGACCGACCGCCGAGGCCGGCCCCTTCACCAGTTTGTTTGACTTTGCGCGCCGTGTGGAGCGCTCCCGCATCAACAAGCGCTGCGTCGAAGCGCTGATCAAGGCCGGTGCCTTTGACACCCTGCAATTGAACCGTGCGAGCTTGGTGGCATCCATCGACCGGGCCTTTGATTTCGCCGCCGCGTCCTTGGCCAATGCCAACCAGGTCGGCCTGTTTGACATGGGCGACAGCGACGAGGACAGCCATGGTTCGAGCACACAGGAACCTGATCTGGTGGAGGTCATGCCCTGGGGCGTGAAGGAGCGATTGACCTTTGAGAAGACGGCCATTGGTTTTTACCTCTCCGGCCATTTGTTTGACGAAGTGGAAACCGAAGTACGCAAATTTGCCAAGCGCCCGATTGAAGAACTGCTGGACACCCGCGAGCCGCAACTGCTGGCTGGCATCGTGAACGACCTGCGTGTGATCAACGGCCAACGCGGCAAGTTGGGTCTGTTCAAGCTGGACGACAAGTCCGCCACGATTGAGGCGCGGGCCGATGAGGCGCTGCTCAACGCGCACAAGAATTTGCTCAAGGACGACGAACTCATCATCGCCATGGGCAAGGCGCAGCCGGACCGGTTCTCCGGCGGCATGCAGTTCACCATCCAGCAGATATGGAGCCTGGAGCAGGCGCGTTGCCGCTTTGGCAAATACCTGCGCGTCATGGTCAATGGCCGAGCCCCTGACATTGCGCGGCTTGTGAAGGAATTCCCGGCCCAGCGCGAAGCCTCCGAGCAAGGCGAATTGGTGCGCGGCTTGGGCATCCGTTTGCAACTGGCACGCATGGTGGAAGAACCGGTGGATGGTTGCAAGGGTGCTGAAGTGGTGCTGGCGCTGGGTGAAGAGGCGCGCTTTTATCCGACCGATGCAGCGCTGGCCAGTTGGCGTGCGCAGGCGGATCAGGGCAGGGCCGTCATTGCATATGACTAAGCAATGAGGCTAAAGGACCTTTTCAATGTCATGGATTCAGACACAGTTAAATGAGCCAATGCGTGCCCTGCATAGGCTTGTCACGTACGGGCCACACGGGGCACAGCATGTGTACGACCTCCATCAAGCTCAACCATTCGGCGAAGGGGTCCGCTTCGGATAGAGGGTTTACTGCGGGTTGATAGGGAATCCCCGCTTCGCGTGCCAGTACAGCGTGTGGTGCCGTACCCATGTGGGTTGCCTCCAGATCTGCGTTGGCGTCGAACTTATCCAAGTAGTTCATGCAGAAGATCCGGCTTGTTGAAAAGGACAAAGTACGCTTGCAGTTCGTCCATGTTGAGGGTAGCACGGTGTATTTTCGGGGCGCCAATCAAAGCCGGTTCCGTGCCGATGCGTGCAAACATCGACAGCGCTTCGCTAATTTGTTCGGCCAAGTTGGACATGTCTGCTGATTGAAAAGATCGTTGCGGGCATCATAGCGCCCGCTTGAGAGTGGTGGGGCAGTGCGACCGATCTGCGCGTCTGGTGAAGGCGTCCCCAGTCCAGTGCGAACTTTACGACTCAGGGCAGGGCCGTGATTGCCTGCCAGTAGCGCGGTTGACGCAGCATGTGCCACGACGCCCTGAGCCTGCCAGCGTGGTTTAGTGACTTGTTTGCGCTAGCGCAAAGGCCCTTCTCAATCTGGGGCAGAACCGGGTCCGTGACTTTCTAAATGAGATAGACTCTCATTTAGAAATAGCGCTTTCGGGTTTTCCGGAGGTGCCGCGAACAGGAATTGCCATGCTTTTGTCAGAGTTACCCAACGGTGCCCATGCACTCGTGGAGCGGGTTTTTAGCGCCAACCAGGAAATCGACAGCGTCACTGTGCAGCGCCTTGAAGAACTGGGCTTTATCGCCGGTGAACCCGTGCTGATGTTGCGCCGCGGCCCGGGTGGGCGTGAGCCGTTGGCAGTGCAAATCGGCGAGACGCTGTTTGCCCTGCGTCTGGTGGAGGCGCAAAGTATCGCCGTCACGCTGACCGAAACCGTTACGGTCTGAACTGATATGTCCCAAGCATTGATCGCTAACCCCAAAATCATTGCCCTGGTCGGCAATCCCAACTGTGGCAAAACGGCCCTCTTTAACCTCTTGACGGGTGCGCGCCAAAAGGTCGCCAACTACGCGGGTGTCACGGTTGAGCGCAAGGTCGGCTCGGCCCGACTGCACAACGGTCAGACGATTTCGGTCGTGGACCTGCCCGGTTCCTATAGCCTGCATCCTTCGACGCCCGATGAGCAGGTGATGCTCGAAGTGGTGGAAGGCCGCCGTGCCGGTGAAGCGGCGCCCGACATCATCGTGGCCGTGGTGGACGCCACCAATCTGCGCATGAACCTGCGCTTGGTGCTGGAGCTCACAAGCCTGGGCAAGCCGCTCATCGTGGCGCTGAATATGGCCGACGTGGCACGGGAAAACGGCTTGAAGATCGACGTGCAATTGCTGTCGCGGGAACTGGGCTGCCCGGTGGTTGAAACCGTGGCGGTGCAGAAGTACGGGCACGCCGCATTGCTCTCGCAATTGGCCGTTCAGTTGGACGTTTTGGCACGCGCTCCGGCACCTGTTTCGGTGGCCGCCGCAACCCTGGCAGGGACTGAGGCGGTGCCAGAAGCGCCACCCCGTTTGAGCTCGGCTGACTTGCAGGCGCGCGTGCGGCGCATTCTGGCTTTGGTGTCACCGCAGGTGCCCACACTGGGGCGTTTCCAGTACAAGCTGGACGCCGTGGTGATGCATCCGGTGTGGGGTCTGGTGCTCTTGGCCACCGTGCTGTTTTTGATTTTTCAGGCGGTTTTTTCATGGGCCACCGTTCCCATGGACTTCATTAAGGCAATCGTGGCGGCCACGGGCGAATGGACCACCAGCCACATGGATGACGGCGCTTTGCGCAGCTTGTTGGTGGATGGTGTGATCGCCGGAGTCGGCGGCGTGCTGGTGTTTCTGCCGCAGATTTTGATTCTGTTTTTCTTCATTCTTTTGTTGGAGGACTCGGGCTACCTACCGCGCGCCGCCTTCTTGCTGGACAACCTGATGGGCAAGGTGGGCTTGTCGGGGCGCGCCTTTATTCCACTGCTCTCCAGCTTTGCCTGCGCCATTCCCGGGGTCATGGCCACACGCACGATCGCCAATTGGAAGGACCGTCTGGCCACCATCATGGTGGCGCCGCTGATGACCTGTTCGGCGCGATTGCCGGTGTATGCGCTTTTGATTGGCGCCTTTGTGCCGGCGCGCGAGATTGGCTGGTTTGACCTGCGTGGCCTGACCCTGTTTGGGTTGTATATCGCGGGAGTGGTTAGCGCCATGGCCGTGGCCTGGATCTTCAAACGTGTGTGGATGAAGTCGCGCTACCAGCCTTTGATGCTGGAGTTGCCCCCGTATCGCAAACCCAGCCTGCGCAATCTGGGGCTGGGCTTGTGGGAGCGGGCGCGTATTTTCATGAGCCGGGTCGGCGGCATCATCTTTTCGCTGATGGTCATCCTGTGGTTCTTCTCCACCTTCCCCGGACCGCCTGCCGGTTGGGATGCATCGCAAGGTCCGGCGATTCAGTACAGCCTGGCCGGCATGCTGGGCCGGGCCCTGGAAGTTGTCTTTTCACCGATCGGTTTTAACTGGCAGATCAGTATTGCGCTGGTGCCCGGGCTTGCCGCCCGCGAAGTTGCCGTGGGCGCGTTGGGCACGGTGTATTCGCTGTCGGCGGCCGATAGTGGCGTAGCGGATTCGCTGGCACCGGTCATCGCCCAGGGCTGGTCGCTTGCTACGGCCTACTCGCTGCTGGCCTGGTATGTATTTGCCCCGCAATGCCTGTCGACCCTGGCGGTGGTGCGGCGCGAGACCAACTCCTGGAAGTACCCGCTGATCATGGCCGCCTACTTGTTTGGCTTGGCCTATGCCGCAGCGTTTATCACCTTCCGCGTCACGCAGGCTTTGGGAGGCTAAGGCAAATGGCACAAAACCTCTTTGTTGCTTTGCTGGTGGGGTGCTGCTTTGTCTATGCCTTGTGGACGCTGGCCCCCAACGCACCGCGCAGTCGTCTGGCAACATGGTTGCTGCAGTTTCCGCTGCCGTCTTTTTTGAAAACGCCGGTCACGGCGGCGGCGCGGAAGCCAGGCGGCTGTGGTTGTGACGGATGTGATGGACCAACCAAGACGAAGCCGGCCTCAACAGCCGCAGCCCAGCAGCCTTTGGTATTTCACCCGCGTTCGGGTTCAGTCCTTGGGGCGAAACGAGAAGGGAATCAGTGAGGGAATCGTTC
>CAIQEX010000656.1 GCA_903870955.1 uncultured beta proteobacterium | reverse complement strand
TGGGCAAATTTGCGTCGCACCCCTTTGATGCGGTTGAGCAAGTCGCCCTGGCGGGTTTTGTCGACCAGCGCGATCAATCTGTAGCCCAGTTCCAGGCCGAGTTGGTCGACGGGTTGCAAATCATCCCAGGAGGCTTCGCCATCGGGGTTGACCACGGGTGCCACAGGTTCCACTTCGGTGATTACCGGGCGGTTTGCCAGTGCCCATGCGCCATAGAACAACACGGCCGAAATGGCCAGAAAGACAAAGTGCGGCATGTTGGGGATGATGCCCAGCACCAGCATGATGGTGGCGGTAATCGCCAGTACCCGGGGTGAGGCAAACATCTGCCCCACGATCTGTTTGCCGATGTCGGTGTCCTTGCCCACGCGTGACACCACCATGGCTGCCGCCACCGAGATCAACAGACCGGGAATCTGCGCCACCAGCGCATCACCAACCGCCAACAGAATGTAGGTGTTGGCGGCTTCGCTGGCGCTCAGGTCGTGCTGCAGCACGCCCACTGTCAGACCGCCAAAAATGTTGATCAGCAGAATCAAAATGCCGGCCACGGCATCGCCGCGCACAAACTTGGAGGCACCGTCCATGGAGCCGAAGAAGTCAGCTTCCTCACCGATTTCGGCGCGGCGGCGTTTGGCTTCCTTTTCGTCGATCAGGCCGGCATTGAGGTCGGCGTCCACCGCCATTTGTTTGCCGGGCATGGCATCCAGGGTGAAGCGGGCGGAAACTTCGGCAATCCGCTCGGAACCCTTGGTCACCACGACAAAGTTGATGACCACCAGAATCGCAAACACGATCAGACCGACGGCAAAGTTGCCGCCAATCAGGAAGTGGCCAAAGGCCTCAATCACGGCACCCGCAGCACCCGGGCCGGTGTGGCCTTCCAGCAGCACCACCCGGGTGGAAGCCACGTTGAGTGACAGGCGCATCAAGGTGGTGAGCAGCAGCACGCTGGGGAAGGCCGCAAAGTCCAGTGGCCGCACCATGTAGGCGGCGACCATCATCACCATCAATGCGACGGCTATGTTGATGGTGAAAAATGCGTCCAGTACCAAGGGCGGCAGGGGCAACACCATCATGGCCAATATGGCCACTACCAGCATCGGGGCGGCCGCGCCCTGGACGACGCCAGCGTTCGCGCCGTACCAGGCCTGCAGGTTTTTGAGTTGGGTGTTCACGCGAAGGCCGCCTTCAGGGTTTTAGATTGCGGATCGAGTTCCGGGGGGACAAAGGGTTGCGGTACATCGTCCGGCATGGGCCCTTCACCCTTCATGGCGGCGCGCAGACGGTACACATAGGCCAGCACCTGGGCCACGGCGGTGTAAAGAGCCGAGGGAATATCCTGGTCCAATTCGGCATTGGCATACAGGGCGCGCGCCAGCATGGGCGACTGCAGCACCGGAATCGAATGGTTCTTGGCGATGTCGCGAATCTTCAGAGCCATTAAGTCAGCGCCCTTGGAAATCACGCGGGGTGCGGCCATGGTCGTTTCGTCATACTGAATGGCCACGGCAAAGTGGGTCGGGTTCATGACCACAAAGTCAGCTTTGGGGACGGCGGTGACGCTGCTCTTTTGCGCCAGGTCGCGCATCTTTTGCCGCAACTTTTGCTTCATCTGCGGATTGCCGTCGTTTTCTTTGCCTTCCTGCTTCACTTCCTGGAGTGACATCTTCATTTCGCCCTTGTGCAAGAAACTTTGCAAGGGCACATCCACCATGGCGGCCAACAGCAGCACCAACAGCATCAGGCCAAGGCCACCGGTAATCCATTGCGTCAACAGCGCGATGGCCGAACTGGAGGGTTGCAGTTCCAGCGCAGCGATCGGCACCAGGCCATTGCGCAGGAAAATTCCCGCAATGAAGAACAGGGCTGTGGTGATGAGCAGCATCTTGGCCGTTGTGATGAGCCGTTTCTTGCTCACCAGATTGCCAAAGCCGGAGAGCGGATTGAGGCGGCTGAAGTCCGGCATCAAAGGCGTCAGACTGGCGACCCAGCCGCCAGAGAGAATCGACGAGACGATCACCGAGGCGATCACGATGGCAGCCAAAGCGGCACAACCCGCCAGGCCGACCGTGACGGCATCGTTCAGGCGGGTGAATACGGTCAGAGTGGACTTGATGGTGGCCGCGTCAAAGCTGAGTTGACGCCCCATGTCCACGCGCAATTGGTCAAACAGGCGCGGTGCCAGCAGCAGCACAGCCAAGCCACCGGCGCCCAGAACGGCGAGGTGGGTCAGGTCTTCGGAACGGCTAACCTGGCCGTCATCACGCGCTTTTTTAAGCTTGCGTTGCGAGGCGGGTAAATTGCGATCTTGGCTTCCGGAATCCATGGTGTGAACATTGAGTGGTTCAGACCATTGTCGCGAG
>CAIQEX010000655.1 GCA_903870955.1 uncultured beta proteobacterium | reverse complement strand
ACTGCACTGAATTTGAGCGCGCGCAGCAGCAGCGAACTCGACAACGGCAATCTGGTCGGCCTGATTTCCAGCTATACCAGCGCAGATGGTTCAGACCATGCCATGGCCGATGTGTGGTTCCAGACCGCTGGTCTGGTTGCCGAAACTGCGGAGCAACCCGTCACACCGCTGGGATTTGAACTGGTGTTGCCCGACACCAAAGCCGTGCCGTTGACCCGTGCGGTCTATAGCCCGGTACTGTCTGTACAAACGGTGGCACCTTCGACTCCAAGTCTGCTGGTTCCGCCCGATTCCTTGCCAGCCCGGGTCAGCGGCATGGTGAATGCCATGGCTGCCTATGTATCCGGCGACGCAGAGGGTGGGCCCGCAGTGACACCGCAGACCTTGGTTTCGGGTGTCACAGACAAGAACGCTCCGACCCGCCTGGCGTCATTGCAGACCATGGTCGATGCGATGAAAACCTTCGACGCCAATGGCCGGCCATTGGCCATAGGTGCCGTTCAAACGCCGGGACTCGCAGTTGCCACGCTGGAAAGCAACCCTCTGCAGGTCGCTTCGTCGCACGCGATTCTGGTTGCCCCGCACTAACAAACTACCAGCTCAACCGGCGGGCCCCGTTGGCGTTTTCTGACTGAAACACGGCAAAAGTCTGCACCAGATCCTGGGACTGCGACTTGAGGCTGGCGGCAGCGGCGGCCATCTCCTCGACCAGCGCCGCGTTTTGCTGGGTGGCCTGATCCATCTCGTTGACGGCGTCACCCACTTGGGCCACGCCGGCCGCTTGTTCGGCGGTGGCAGAACTGATCTCGCCCATGATGTCGGTCACACGGCGAATACTCTCCACCACTTCGGCCATGGTGGTGCCGGCCTGACCGACCAGCGTGCTGCCCTGCTCCACACGCTCCACACTGGCGCTGATCAGGCTCTTGATTTCTTTGGCGGCCTCAGCACTGCGCCCGGCCAGGCTGCGCACTTCGGAAGCCACCACCGCAAAACCACGGCCCTGGTCTCCGGCGCGGGCCGCTTCGACGGCGGCGTTGAGCGCCAGAATATTGGTCTGAAAGGCAATGCCATCAATGACACTGATGATGTCGGAAATACGGCGCGAGCTGTCGTTGATACCCTGCATGGTTTGCACCACCTGAGAGACAACCGCGCCGCCCTGGGCCGCTACGGTGCTGGCATTCATGGCCAGCTGGTTGGCCTGCCGGGCGCTTTCAGCGCTATGGCGCACGGTTTGGGTCAGCGCTGCCATGTTGCTGGAGGTGCGTTGCAGATTGGTGGCGGTCTGCTCGGTGCGGTCACTCAAATCCTGGTTGCCGCTGGCAATTTCCGAACACGCCGAATCCATGCTGTGCGCACCATTGCGTACCGCGGAGACCGCAGCATCCATGCGTTGTAACGTAGCCTTCAGCGACAGCGCGCCGGGCGTGTCGACCGCCAGACCTTGCACGTCCAGCGCAATACTGTCCGAGCGGTTGACGCTCGCCACGAGTTGACCGAGTTCTTCACCTTCCCTGGCGGCTTGCCGCATGCTGATGGCCAGCACCACTTCGACACCCGACTGAACGACCACATACGCGGCGTGCAACAGGATGCGCATGAAGTCCGGCGCAGTGGTGCAATAAAAGCCCATACCGGCCGCCTGCAAACGGTCAAACACGATGTGATGCACTGCAACCAGCGCAGCGCCAAAGACGATGACTTTCCAATCCAGGTAGACCAGCAAAAAGGCCAGTGCCACAAACACGCCAAAGTGCATCTCCAGCATGCCATGCGCCAACTGAATTTGCAGGGCCACAAATGAAACCAGCACGAAGGTCAGCACGTAACGGCTAACTTGTGAGCCCGCCCCGCTCGCATAGCCAACACCAGCAATGACCAACAGCGCCAGCGTGAGGCCAATGGCCAGGCCCGACTCCACGAACTGCAGACCGAGCGCGACGCTGGTCAGTGCGCAAAGGCCAATGGCCAATAGCAGAATCTTGTCGCCCAACAGGGCGCGCGAAGACGGCTTAAGAGTGTTGCTTTGCATTATTTATATTCCCAAGATCGGAAGGACCTCGCAAACCATCTTAACGTTGACCGCACTCAAATTGCCAACTTATTCCCCGCAACCGCCTAGGGTTTTGGATAGCGCGCCCGGCGCTCCAGATCGTCCAGATCGATGTGGTTGCGCATGTACTGCTGGCTGGCGTCGACCCAGGGCTGGTGATCCCACGAGGTGAGTTTGCCCTGGGTGAGTGCGCTGTAGACCAGTCGACGGCGGCGCTGGCTGTCGAGTACGCGTTGGTGTATGGCGGGCAGGTCCCAGCGCTCGGCCGCTTCCGCCAGAAAGGCTTGCAGCATGGTCTGATGCGCCGGCTCGCCCGCCAGATTGTGCAGTTCGTCGGGGTCTGTTTCCAGGTTGAACAGCATGCAGAGGTCGTCCTGTGAATAGATGAACTTCCAGGTGCCACGGCGGATCATCATCAGCGGCGTCTTGCTGCCTTCGGCCATGTATTCGCCAATCGCTTCGTCATGCCCGCCCTGTCCTTGCAGGTGGCTCATGAGGGAGCGACCATCGAGTGGCAAACGGGCGTCCACCTGGCTACCGGCCATGGCAACAAAGGTGGGCAACAGGTCAATGGTCGAAACACTGCCTGCCACACGGCCCGGCTGGAAGCGCTTCGGAGCGTGAACAATCATGGGCACGCGTGCCGCCATCTCGAACCAGTGCATCTTGTACCAAAGGCCCCGCTCGCCCAGCATGTCGCCGTGGTCGCCGGAGAAAACGATGATGGTGTCGTCCGCCAGGCCGCAGTCGTTCAGGGTCTTTAGGAGTTCACCGATTTTGGAATCGACATAGCTGCAGGAGCCAAAGTAAGCCCGGCGCGCGCGGCGAATGGCTTCGTCGGTCAGCGGCTTGTCCCACAGGTCAATCACTTTGAGCAGGCGCGTGGAGTGGACGTCCTGATCCGCTTGCGCAATCGGGTGCTTGGGGGCGGGAATGTCCTCATCCCGGTACAGATCGTAGAACTCGGCGGGAATCGTGTACGGGTCGTGCGGGTGCGTCATGGACACG
Source organism: uncultured beta proteobacterium (assembly GCA_903870955.1). Taxonomy (GTDB): domain Bacteria; phylum Pseudomonadota; class Gammaproteobacteria; order Burkholderiales; family Burkholderiaceae_C; genus Allorhodoferax. Next base: position 6,605 of record CAIQEX010000655.1, on the reverse strand, counting down.
GTCAGGCAGAACGGCCGATCGGGCGTGTTGCGCACATGGTCGTACAGGTATTGGCGGGCTTTGAAGACGGTTTCCTCGTCGTGGTCGAGCTGGTTGGTGCGCACACTGGGGCCCGCCTGCAGCACGGAGGACATGTTGTGGTACCAGCTCGGCCGCACCTCCAATTCGTCCCAGTTCACGGCCCAGCCGGAATCTGCGGGATAGATGTCGGCGGTCATGCGTTCCTCATAGCCATGCAACTGGTCGGGGCCGCAAAAGTGCATCTTTCCGCTCAAGGCCGTGCGGTAACCCAGGTTGCGCAGGTAGTGCGCGTAGGTCGGAATATCCGCAGCAAAGTCGGCAGCGTTGTCATAGGCGCCGATTTTTGAGGGCAACTGGCCGCTGACCAGACTGAAGCGCGAAGGTGCGCACAAGGGGCTTGGGCAATAGGCGGATTCAAACACCACGCCTTCGGCCGCCAGACGGCTCAGGTGGGGCATCTGTACGACCGATTGCGGGTCGTACATGGGCAACAGCGGAGCGGCCATCTGGTCAGCCATGATGAACAGGATGTTGGGGCTTTTGGCAGTCATAGAGATTTGCTTTCAGTGGGCAGGAGATTGGCAAATGGTAGCGCCGAAGCGCAGGCAAGCGCTGCTGCCAAAGTGCCCCACTTCGTGCTTATACTGAAACAAACCTAGGGGAAGAAAATTGTCGAGTTTCAATTTAAATCTTCATCAAGCCATTTACTCGTTGTCAGACGCCCTGGACCTCGTGGGGATTACCCACATTCACCACGGCAAACGCGTGGCTTACATTGCTGCAGAAATTGCCAAGCGATGTGGCTGGCCCAAGGCCCGTATTGATGACCTGTTTCAAGCCGCGATCCTTCACGATTGCGGCGTTTCCAAAACGCTGATTCATGCGCGACTTGCGCAGTTTGAATGGGAAAACGAGGGGGACCATTGCAAACGTGGTGCTGAACTCATGGAATCGTGCACTCTGTTGAGCCCGTTTGCCAACTTCATTCGTTACCACCATACACACTGGCAAGATCTACAAGATAGTGCCATCGCAGAACAGGACAGGCTGATTGCAAACTGCATTTATCTGGCAGACCGCATCGACATCACGTGCCTTACCGCCAGAGGTACGTCAGGCAACCTCCTCCTGACCAAAGATGCGGTGCGCGTAAAAATTCTGGAGAAACGTGGCGCGTGGTTCGCGCCCGTCCTGGTGGATAGTTTTCTGGACGTTGCTGCCAACGAAGCTTTCTGGTTTACCTTGGAAGGTGAACACGTAGGTGGTTATGTTGCCCAATGGATTTTTGACACCGATACGGTTCAAATCGAGTTCCACGAGTTGAGAAATCTGGTGCGGGTCTTTTCCCGCATTGTGGACGCCAAAAGCACCTTCACCCGCGAACACTCGGAGGGGGTTGCAATGGTCGCCCGGTATCTGGGAGAGCATTTCCAACTGCCTGAGCGAACCTGCGAAATGTTGGAGTTGGCCGGGCTTTTGCACGACTTGGGAAAACTGCGGGTGCCAGACGAGCTGTTGGAGAAGAACGGCAAGTTGACTGAACTTGAATACGCAAATGTTCAGCGCCATAGTTTTGATACCTACAGCATTCTGAAGAACATCCATGGACTGGAAGAGGTTGCCCTGTGGGCGGGCCAACACCATGAACGCCTCGACGGCAGTGGCTATCCCTACCACCGCAAAAATGACGAAATTTCGTTCGAAAGCCGAATAGTTGCCGCTGCCGATGTGTTTCAGGCCCTGGCCCAGAATCGCCCTTATCGCGCAGCGCTGGCAAAGCCGGACATTCTGCACATCATGCAGGAAGAGGTTAGGAATGGGAAGCTGGACCCAACCATCGTCGGCTTCATTGAGTCTGACTTTGCAGCATGCCATCAAACGGCAATTGCTGCCGAATTGGCCATGCATCCAGTAAGCGAATAGGCTAGTTTCTAGTTTTCTGTTTGGGGATTTGGCGGATGACGACAGCGCCAGATTTGCTTGGCCATATTTGCTTGGCTTGAGCCGCTGGTTACCGCATTGCGTCACTCTTCAGGTCGCATTCGGCTGATGACCCAGCAAGACACGACGATCAGCAAGATCGCGGCAGACTCATAAAGCAAAACAATCGGGTTGGAATCCTTTCCCTGCAGAATGATCAAACGGCTTAGCGCCGTAATCGCAATGAACAAAGGCAAGGTGATCAGATTGCGCTGCTTGCTATAGAACGCGCCCAGCATTCCCAATACTTCAGCATAGATAAACATCAGCAACAGGTCCTGAAGTGCCACATGCCGATTTTCAATCAGCAACAGTATTTCTTGACCCATCCCGATTACGGTGAATCCAGCGATAAGGACCAGGAAGAGCTTTTCGGCGACATCGATAAGGTGCTTAATGTTCATATTTCCCCATTCATTTCAGGTTGACCTCGGCAACTGGCATGCTTCGTAAACGCGGAAATCAAACGATGCCGTTTGCCCGGCGTGTACGGCGTTTAAGCCAGATGCGAAGGCGCCAAACCCACTTGACGGCCAGATATCCCAAGGCTGCACCGCAGGTCGCGAACATGCCCATGCCCAGCACGGTCGGCCATCCGTACTCTATAAGCCAGGAGGACGCACCCTCTCTGTTTGCTGTGGCCAGCGATTGGGGCGCGCTCAAGAAAATTGCTCCGACTTGATAGGCCATCCAGAGCCAGAATCCAATCGTTAGCGGATTGGTGACCATCGTCATGGCGGTGGCTGTCGGTATGTTGGCACGCCACCAGGTGCAGTGCGCCACCGCCACGGGTATTTGGGCGACTGGAATGACAAAGGCCCAAAAGGTTCCAACCGCCACACCGCGCGCCACGGCTTCATGTTGAAACCTCCAGAGCATCGGATCAAGCAGGCGATTGGCAATGGGGCGCAGCCAGGCGTGAGAAAGCAGGGATTCCCGCTTGGGTAGCAACGCGCTAAACCGGTCGCTCCAGTGCATTGATGGGCCTGTCATGGCATTGGGTCTTTCTGATCTGTATGGCACGCATGGTGCGGGGCATTCCCAGACTCAGGAAGCAGGAAAATGTGCAAAAACACTCCTGTTTTTACGAACTAAAAACTGGATTAATTCTGATTAAACATGCTGAAACTTCAATAGACTTGCGTCAGTCGTGTAGCGGCGCATTCAAGTGCCCTGATGGCAACTTGCCTCCACGGGTCGGTTGATTTTTAACTTGCAAGGTGTAAGGTTTTCTATGCAAACAATTGCTCCCCTCTGGCTTTGGGCCGCCTTCGGTGGCATCGTTGTGGTGTCGCTTTTCATCGACTTCGTGGTACTCAAAAAACAGGGGGCGCAGGACATCGGCGTCAAGGAAGCCTTGAACTGGTCGCTGGTCTGGATCGCCCTGAGCTTTGTGTTCAACGGCTTGTTCTGGTGGGCGGTGAAGGACAGCACCGGCTCTGCCGAGATCGCCAACACCAAGTCGCTGGAATTCCTGACTGGCTACCTGATCGAGAAGTCGCTTGCGGTGGACAACATCTTTGTGTTCCTGATGATCTTCACCTACTTTGCTGTGCCCACGCACTTCCAGAAGCGGGTGCTGATGATCGGCATCATCGGAGCGATTGTGTTGCGCACCATCATGATTTTGGTGGGTGGGTGGTTGTTGGCCGAGTTCCACTGGATCCTGTACGTGTTCGGCGCCTTCCTCATACTGACCGGCGTGAAAATGTGGTGGGCGGCGGGTAAAGAGCCAGACCTGAACGACAACCCGGCACTCAAACTGCTGCGAAAACTATTGCCCGTCAGCAAGAACTACGACGGCGAAAACTTCTGGACCCAGGAGAACGGGAAGAAGATTGCCACACCGCTATTTATGGTGATTTGCCTGATTGCACTCACCGACGTGATATTTGCGGTGGATTCCATCCCGGCAATCTTCGCGATTACCAGCGACCCGTTCGTCGTGCTGACCAGCAATGTATTTGCCATTCTGGGCTTGCGCGCCATGTACTTCCTGCTGGCAGCAGTCGCCAGCAAATTCCACTTGCTCAACTATGGCCTGGCGGTGATTCTGGTGTTTATCGGCACCAAGATGTGCCTGATCGATGTCTTCAAAATTCCCGTGCTGTTCTCTCTGGGCGTAGTGGTGGGAATACTGGCTCTGACCATGCTGCTGAGCGTGCGTACGGCCAGGCCTGCACCGAAATGCTGAGACCCTTTCAACCCATTTACCAACCCCAGGAAAACGACCATGCGCACTTACCCACGCAATAGCCCCGAAGCCGCCGCACGTCTGGTGGCACTCGTCCTCATTTCCGACGGCAATGCCAGTAAATCCGAATTCGAAGTCTTGAATGGGCTCGGTGGCGTGCTTGACTTGGGTCTGGAACCCAAAGACATGCCCGGCATCGTGCAGACGCTGTGTGAAGATCTTCTGATGGAAGGGTTCGAAGGTCGCTCCATCCTGACGCGCGTTGGTGAAGAGCTGATGGCTTCGCTCACGGCAGAAATAGATAGCCCGCTTTTGCAAGCGCAGGTGCTGCGAATTGCTCGGTCGGTCATCTATGCAGACGGGCACCTGTCTGACGCCGAATTTGCGATGCTCGACGCGATAAGCCGCCACTGGCAAGTTCTTCCGCAAAGGGAGCGCGGCACGACGGCGCCCCTACTGAATCAGTACGTTTGACAGCGCGAACTTATGGCGCCGGTTGCAACAGCCTTTGCACCAGCGGGTGCAGCACTTTCTTTTCGGTGCCTATCGCAAAGAAGTGTTCGGTGACCCCTTCGCACGGTCCAAGACGCTGCACTGCGTAATGGGCCAGCAGGTCATCGTGCACCCATTCAGCCGCGGGAAACACGCCCATACCGCTGGCACCGAAGGTCTTTAGTAGCGCGCCGTCGGCAAATTCGCCGACGATCCGGGGCCGGATGGCCCGTTGCTCAAACCACTTGTCCAATCTGCCGCGCATGGCGGTATGCGCAGTGGGCAACAACACCGGAACCTCGCTCAGGCATTCTGGGAAGTCCTTGCGCGCAGCCTTCACCAAAGCGGGTGTGCCGTACCAACCGATGGTGGACGAGTCCATCGGGTGGCTGTAGAGCTTGATGTTGGGGTTGACCGGTGCGGGCCGGTCCGCCAGCACAATGTCCAGCCGGTGCAAGGCCAGATCGCCCAGCAAGTCATCCAATTCCCCTTCATGGCACAACAGGTGCAAGTTGGGCTCGGCAATCACGGGGCGCAGCAGGCGGTGCACGACCAGTTTGGGCAGGCCATCACAGACGCCCACCGACAAACGCACGGCAGGCGTGCTCACTGCATCACGTACCCGAGCCGGCAGATCCTCACCCAATTGAAAAATCAGGTCGGCCTGGTGCATGGCGGCCTGTCCCGCCTCGGTCAGCACCAGCCCACGCCCGGCGGGCTTGAGTAGCGCATACCCCAGGGATCGCTCCAGTTCACGCACCTGCGCGCTAACGGTCTGCACTGCCATGTCCAGCTTTTCAGCCGCGCGTGAGATGCCACCTTCTTTGGCCACCACCCAGAAGTAGTACAGATGTTTGTAATTGAAGGAGGTACTCATGGTCCGCTTTTTTAGGAATCTCGATAAGAAATTATCTGCTTTTTTAGAATTCAACTTAGCCCTATCTTTGGCTCTTCCTTAACCACCTTAACCAACTGGATGTCCAACATGACTATGCAGATCATTTTTGAATCGCGGGATGCCGATGGCGCAAAGATGCGCGATTTTTCCGAGCAGCGCGTGCGCTTTGTCTTGCGGCGATTGACTGCTTCTGTTCCGCGCGCCAAGGTGCAGTTCTCTGACGTCAATGGCCCCAGGGGTGGCGTGGACAAACGCTGTCAGGTCGAACTCAAGACGGAAAGCGTTGGCACCGTGGTTATTGCATCACTGGCGCGTGACTGGCGCACTGCGCTGGATCGGTCCCTCACCCGTGCCACGCGGGTATTGACACGGAGTCTGCAACGCGTCCAGAAGCCGGTGCGTGACCGCAGCCCAAAACTTGCACTCGACAGTTAAACCACCCACCAACCCAAGGAGAAACACCATGAACAACGCACACCTACCCATGCCTTCAGGCAACCACGGGCACTATCCGGATCTGGCAAAGCAGTCCGGCGTGTCCCACGCAGACCCGGTCAAGCGTGTCTTGCGCAACACCTACGCGCTGCTGGCCATGACCTTGCTCTTCAGCGCAGGCATCGCGACCGCCACGCTCTCGCTGGAGTTGCCGGCACCCGGCTTGATCATTACGCTGGCGGGTTACTTTGGCCTGCTGTTCGCCGTGCACAAATTGCAAAACAGCGGCTGGGCTCTGCCTGCCGTGTTTGCACTGACCGGCTTCATGGGCTACACGCTGGGGCCACTGCTGACGCATTCCCTGGCTTTGCCAGGAGGCGCACAAACCGTCACGCTGGCCTTGGGCGCCACTGGCGCAACTTTTCTGGCCCTCTCCAGCTATGTACTGATGACCCGCCGTGACTTCAGCTTTATGGGAGGCTTTCTGTTCGTGGGCCTGGTCATCGCTTTGATCGCCGGGATTGCTGCGATGGTTTTCGAAATGCCGGCATTGGGCCTGGCGGTTTCAGCCATGGTGGCCTTGTT
>CAIQEX010000654.1 GCA_903870955.1 uncultured beta proteobacterium | reverse complement strand
CTGTAGCCCGCCAAGAGCGCCAACAGCACGATGACGGGCCAGAAAAACGGTGAGGCTCCGGCCTGCAGCCAGGCATTTACAGCGTCCGTCATGCCACACCTCCGCGGTTGCGCAAGACCATGCGCTCGACCAGCGCCACGGAAGCGGTCAACGTCAAACCCAGCAGCGCCGACATCACCAGGGCCGACCAGATCTGAATCGTCTGGCCGTAATACGAGCCGGTGAGCAGGCGGGCACCCAGACCGGCCACGGCACCCGTCGGCAGTTCGGCCACCATGGCGCCGACCAGTCCGGCGGCCACGCCCACGCGCAGCGCTGGGAACAAAAATGGCAGGGCAGCCGGCATGCGCAACAGCCACAGGCTTTGCCAACGGCTGGCGGCGTAGGTATGCATCATCTCGGTCTCAATGGTTTGCGGTGAGCGCAGGCCCGCCACCATGGCCACCGTGACCGGGAAGAAGCACAGGTACATGGCGATCACCGCCTTAGGTGCCACGCCGGAAAAACCCAGCGTACCCAGAATCACCAGCACGATGGGCGCAATCGCCAGCACCGGCACGGTTTGCGAGGCCACGATCCACGGCATGAGTGCGCGGTCCAGGGTGCGGCTGTGCACGATCAGGATGGACAACAGCAGCCCCAATGCCGTGCCCATGACGAAACCGAGCAACGTGGATTGGCCGGTCACCGCCACATGGAACAGCAGGTTGCGCGGGTTGTCGATGGGCCACTCCGTCAGGCTCTCGTAGAAGTCCATGGCCACCTGATGCGGCGCAGGCATCAGCGGGCGCTCCATGCTCATGGTGGCCTCAAACAGCTCGCGCTGCGTGTAGCCAGCTTCTTCGTCCAGCACCCGTTCAATGGCACCCGGGGCATTCAGTACCCAGGCCGCGAGGTACCAAGCCAACAACACCGACAACAGCACCACAGCGATGGGCAGCCCGTTGTGCCAGAAGCGTTGTAGCAACCCACTCGCAGAGGGGGAGCGTGGGGGCGACATCCCAGCGCCGGGCCGCCCCAAGCTGGGAACGGCCCCCTCGGGGGGCAGCGACCCACTCGCAGAGGGGGAGCGTGGGGGTTCCAGATCAGCCATGATGGCCATCCGCCAAGGCTTCGCGCACCTCGTGCGCCAGGGCCATGAATTCGGGGGTATCGCGCAGGCCCAGATGGCGGTCGTCCGGCAGGGGGGAGCGGATGATTTTCACAATCCGGCCCGGACGCGGCGACATCACCACAATCTTGGTGGACAGGTACACCGCCTCGGCAATCGAATGCGTCACAAACACCACGGTGCGGCGCTCGCGCTGCCAGAGCTGCTGCAGCTGTTCATTCAGCCGGTCGCGGGTGATTTCGTCCAGCGCGCCAAAGGGCTCGTCCATCATCAGAATTTTGGGCTCGAACGACAAGGCGCGGGCAATGGATACGCGCTGCTGCATGCCGCCGGAGAGTTGCCAGGGGTACTTGCCCTCAAAGCCTTTGAGGCCGACGCGCTCCAGATGCTCCAGGGCGACCTGTTTGGCCTCGGCCCGGCCCTTGCCCTGAATTTGCAGCGGCAGGGTCACATTGCCCAAAACGGTGCGCCAGGGGAACAAGGCGGGTGCCTGAAATACATAGCCGTAGGCCCGGGCCAGCCGCGCCGCATGCGGCGTGACGCCGTTGACCAACACCGTGCCCGCACTGATGTGCTCCAGATCTGCAATCACCCGCATCAGCGTGGTCTTGCCACACCCGGAAGGGCCGATCAGAGAGACAAACTCCCCCTCGGCAATATCCAGATCAATCTCGCTCAGCGCATGCACCGGCGTATCCGCCGTCTGGTACACCACGCTGGCGTTTTGCACTTGCACGGCCAATCGGCTGTTGTCTACAGGGCGAATCGTTTCTAGTTGGGTCATCGGCGCAAGCTGCACTACTTTGGGGAAAGGGAATCATAAGTTAACCAATTGGTCAACTTATCGGTCGATACTAGCCAGTTTCATGCCAGTGGCGCCACTGGGGTTTGTACTGCCCAGGAATCGGAAATCACGAAACAGGCAAAGTCGAAGTACCATCGGGGGCAAAAATAAATAACGGGGAGTCGGTGGCTACCAAGCCATACGTAGGGGTTTGGGCTTGAGCCAATGAAAATACTATACGTTGAAGATTCCGCTGCGGCGGTGCTGGTCATGCGACGACGGCTTTCCAATTTTGGCCACGATGTGATCTTGGCAAAAAATGGACAGGAAGCGGTGCAGATGTTCCGTCTGCAGGCTCCCGACCTGGTTCTCATGGACATCGAAATGCCGGTGATGAACGGCTTCGAAGCGGCCAGCCGCATCCGTGCGGTCGAGGCCACGCAAAGCTGGGCCTGGACCCCGATCATTTTCCTGACCGCCTCCGACACCGAAGAAAACCTCATTACCGCAATTGAAGCCGGTGGTGACGACTTCATCGCCAAGACCGTAACCGAGCCGGTGCTGCACGCCAAGATGAAAGCCATGACGCGCATTGCTGCACTGCGCCGGGGACTCACGCTGGCCAATCAGAAGCTCGAAGCGCTGGCCAGCAGCGATGGCCTTACGGGGCTGTGCAACCGCCGCAGCATGGACACCCGGGTGGACGCCAGTTTTGGCGATGCCGTGCAGCTGCAGCAACCCTTCGGGCTGCTGATGATCGACATCGACAATTTCAAAAAGTACAACGACCATTACGGCCATCTGCAGGGCGACGATTGTCTGCGTTCCGTGGCCCGGGCGATAGCTGCCACGGTGGAAGCCGACAACGCCAAGATCGGCAACCATGCGGCCTTTGCGGCGCGCTATGGCGGTGAGGAGTTTGCCGTGGTGCTACCCATGGCCAGCGCCGAACGCACGGCCATCGTGGCGCATGCCCTGGTGGACGCTGTGCACGGCATTGCCATCGCGCACGAAAAGAACGCCGACTGGGGGCGCGTCACCATTTCGGCTGGAGGCGCCCACTTGCCCATGGCCAGCGGCTCGATCGCAAACCTGTTTCGCGCAGCAGACACCTGCCTGTACCAGGCCAAGGAGCGGGGACGCAATCGGGCGGAATTGCTGCACCAGACGCTGCCGCTCTGAAGTCGCCGGTTGAGCCCGTGCCGTGGCGCTTGCAAGCGCCGGACGGGTGCAACAATTCGGACACAGTTTTCGTTTGAATCGAAGTCTAATTGACTCAGGAAACTTATTGTCAATGACACTTTTGGAGCAAAGCGTGGAACTACTCAATCACATTCAAGGCGAAGACGTGCTGGTTATTCAGGTTCAGGAAGACAACCTCGACGCCAGCAACGTGCGCGCCTTTCGCGACGGCATGCAGGCACTGATCAAGGACAAGACCCGCGTCGTGCTGGACATGTCGAATCTGAAATTCGTTGACAGCTCCGGCTTGGGTGCCTTGATCTCGTGCCTGCGCGAGACCAATGGCCGCAAAGGCGATTTCCGCCTGAGCAACATGTCACGTTCGGTGCTGGCCTTGTTTGAACTGATGCGTATGCACCGCGTTTTCAGCATTCATGAAACTGCGGATGGCGCGGTCGCCTCTTTCAGTTAAAGGTCCACGCGTCCGAGTCGGTACCCATAACCATAGACCGGCACCATCTTCCAGCCCAGACTTCCATCGAGCTTGAGCTTTTTTCGGATTCGGCTGACATGGGTATCCACCGTGCGGGAATCCACTTCGCTGCTGATGCCCCAGATCCTGTCCAGCAAATGGTCACGTGACATCAACTTGGCCGGGTTCTGAAACAGGTACACCGAAAGATCAAATTCTTTTTGTGTCAGCGTAACCGCAGCCCCGTTCATGAGCAGGGTATGTTTGGGCACATCGATCTCGTAGGCACCCATGCGCATCACCGGTAGACCACCCGGACTGGCGCGTCGCGCGGCGGATTGAAGCCTAACATTCAGCTCATTTTGTCGGGCCGGTTTGACCACAAAATCGTCAGCCCCCGACTGCAGGGCTTCGACCACCGTCTGCTCATCGTCGCGCGAGGTCAAGACCACAATCGCCAGCTTCCAGCCCAGGCTTTGGCGCACCCAGCGCAGCACTTCGCCGCCGTTCCCGTCGGGCAGCATCCAGTCCAGCAGCAAAGCATCAAAGCTTCCTCCCTTCAGCGCCGCCAGCATGTCATTGACCGTGCCAAAAATCTCGACACTGTGCTGCGCACTCTTAAGCCACAAGTTGATCAGTGCCTGCTGATCCGGGTCGTCTTCCAATACACCGATGTGCATAACTTCGCTTCCATGTACGTTGTGAATATATGCCGCCTGACAAGTTAACACTTGCATCACATTTGCCAGCACAAGGCTGATTATTCTCAGCCTATCGCATCCACTATTCGCGGCCCTTTCAGCATCATGACACCATCCGAGTTGCCCACACCAATCACGGACTCTCCAACCCGCCGCGACCCGGATCCGATTAGCTTGCCTACACCGGCAACCAACCTATTTATTTGAGGAACAACATGGCAAAAGGAATGATTTTGGCAGCCGGACAGGGCACGCGCGTGCGTCCGCTCACACGGGATTTACCAAAACCCATGGTGCCCATACTGGGCAAGCCTGTGATGGAGTACCTGATCGAGCACCTGGCGCGCCACGGCATACACGAGATCATGATCAACGTGGCTTACCACCACCAGCGCATTGAAGAATACTTTGGCGACGGCAGTCGCTGGGGCGTGGAAATCGGCTACTCCTATGAGGGGATCCGCGATCACGGTGACATCCTGCCCAAGCCCATGGGATCGGCCGGCGGGATGCGCAAAATTCAGGATTTCAGCGGCTTCTTTGACCAGACCACGCTCGTACTGTGCGGCGATGCGCTGATCGATCTGGACATTACCGCGGCCATTCAGGAACACAAAGAAAAGGGTGCACTGGCCAGCGTGGTGGCGATGGAGGTGCCGCTGGAAGAAGTTTCCTCTTATGGCGTCGTGGTGGCTGATGCGCAACAGCGGATTCAGTCGTTTCAGGAAAAGCCCCAGCCACGCGATGCCAAGTCGCGTCTGGCCAGCACCGGCATCTATATTTTTGAGCCCGAGGTACTGAACCTGGTTCCGCCGCGCAAGGTGTATGACATTGGCTCAGAACTGTTCCCGCAACTGGTCGCTCAGGAATTGCCCTTTTACGTGCAGAACCGGCCATTTCACTGGATTGACATTGGCAAAGTGAGCGACTACTGGTCCGTGCTTCAGCGTGTCATCCGCGGCGAAATTGCCGACATGCGCATGCCGGGAAAAGAAGTTAGGCCCGATGTGTGGGTCGGCCTGAACACCTCGATTGCCTGGGATCAAGTCAAGATCGAAGGGCCGGTATATTTTGGTTCGGGCGTGCGGGTCGAGCCCGGCGCGACGATTATTGGGCCGGCCTGGATTGGACACGGCAGCGTCATCCGCTCGGGTGCCAAGGTGACGCGCAGCGTCATCTTTGAATACACCCGAATCCCCGCCGACATGCACTTCAACGAAATGATTGTGTCGCGCCACTATTGCGTCGACCGGCATGGCGAAACCCTCTACAGCGGTGACGACACAACCCATTTGCGCTGGGGCGATGCCCGCGCCTGACACCTGTTTTCATAGACTTCAATTCATTCACTATGCTGATACAACCTTTGGTACTTTGTGGTGGCTCCGGCTCGCGGCTGTGGCCCCTCTCGCGGGAGAAATATCCCAAGCAATTGCTGCAACTCGTCGGCTCGGACTCGCTGTTTCAAGCCACCTTGCAACGCATCTCCGGTCTGACCGAAAGCACCTTGAAGCCGTTGGTGGTGTGTAACGAAGAATACCGTTTTGTGATTGCAGAACAAATGCGTTGCATGGGACAAAGTGGCACGCTGGTGTTGGAGCCGGTTGGCAGAAACACCGCACCGGCACTCACGCTAGGCGCACTTGAAGCCACGCGGGACGGCAAGGACCCGGTGCTGCTGGTGATGCCGGCGGATCATGTCATTCTGGACGGCGCAGCTTTTCGGGACAGCGTGCGCAGCGGGGCCGAGTTGGCGCAGCAGGGCGCGGTCGTCACTTTCGGTATCACCCCGACTGGCCCCGAGACGGGTTATGGATATATCCAGTGCGGCGCGGTGCGCGGTCCCGGCGAGGCACGCAACATTCAGTGCTTTGTCGAGAAGCCCCAACGCGATGTGGCAGAGCGCTACCTGCAGGAAGGTGGTTACCTCTGGAATGGCGGACTGTTCATGCTGCGGGCCTCGGTCTGGCTGAACGCCATGAAAATCTGCCGCCCCGATATTCTTCAGGCCTGTGAAAACGCCTGGAAGGATGGAAAAAGCGATGGCGAATTTGTGCGGGTTGACGCCGCGCAGTTTACGGACTGCGCGTCCGACTCGATTGACTACGCAGTCATGGAGCGCATCACGCAGTCACCTGCAGAGACGGCGTTTCCAGCGGCACTGGTGCTGCCGCTGACGGCCGGTTGGTCTGACGTGGGTGCCTGGGATGCAATCTGGGATGTGCTGCCCAAAGATGGGCAGGGCAATGTGGCACAGGGCGACGTGCTGCTCGAAGATTGCCATGACACGCTGGCCTTTTCGCAAGGCCGCCTGGTGGCCTGCGTTGGCGTTGACGCGTTGATCGTGGTGGAAACACCGGACGCCATTCTGGTGGCGCACAAAGACCGCACGCAGGATGTTAAAAAAATCGTCACCCAGTTGCAGCGCGAGGGCCGCAGTCAGGCCTTGAATCACCGCAAGGTCTATCGCCCTTGGGGTTGGTACGACAGTGTGGACATGGGGCCGCGCTTTCAGGTCAAGCGCATTGTCGTCACCCCCGGTGCCAGCCTGTCGTTGCAAATGCACCATCACCGCGCAGAACACTGGATTGTGGTCAGCGGTACGGCCAAGGTCACCAAGGGAGATGAAACCCTGTTGCTCTCGGAAAACCAGTCCACCTACATCCCTCTGGGCACCGTGCACCGGCTCGAAAACCCCGGACGGGTGGACCTGGAAATGATTGAGGTGCAGTCCGGCAGCTACCTGGGTGAAGACGACATCGTGCGCTTTGACGACGTCTATGGCCGGGCCGCCCCATGAGTCCGGCACCGGTCCTGCTGGGCATCCACCACGCCGCCATTATCTGCAGCGATTACGCTGTGTCGCGGCAGTTCTATACCGGCGTGCTGGGTCTGCGTGTGCTGGCCGAAAACTACCGTGCGGCGCGTGACTCCTGGAAGCTCGATCTGCAACTGCCGGACGGCGCACAGGTGGAACTGTTTTCCATGCCGCAGGCGCCCAAGCGTCCGTCCTACCCGGAAGCCTGCGGACTGCGACACTTGGCATTTGCCGTATCGGGCTTGCAGAATTGGGCAGATTACCTTGCCGGGCAAGGTGTTGCGGTCGAAGCTATTCGGCTGGACGAATATACCGGGCGTCAGTTTTTGTTTTTTCAGGACCCCGATCAACTGCCCATCGAACTCTACGAGATGCCACGATGAAATCAGCGCCAACCATCAACGACGTCATGCGGGCCACAGGCGTCCAATTTGGCACCAGCGGAATTCGCGGTCTGGTCGACGCGTTAACCGATGCGCATTGTTTTGCCTACGCCTACGCATTTTTGGAGCACATCGCTCCTGGGGCCGAGTGCGTCGCCATTGGGCACGATTTGCGGCCCAGCAGCCCGCGTATTGCCGCGGCCTGTGTGGCCGCTGCCGAGCGACGCGGTTGCCGCGTTTTGTATGCGGGCGTGCTGCCAACACCGGCGCTGGCGTGGTACGCGCAGGAACACGCCATCCCGGCCATCATGGTGACCGGAAGCCATATCCCCTTCGATAGAAACGGTCTGAAGTTTTACCGCGCGGATGGCGAAATCTGCAAGGCCGATGAGCAGGTCATTTTGGCTGCCAGTGCCGTGGACGCACAGGGTGACGCCAGCCGCCCACTCCCGCCCCTGGACCCCGCCATTGTTGACGCCTATGCGCAGCGCTATATCCAGGCTTTCCAGGCATTCGGCCACCAAAGCCTGCAAGGCTTGCGGGTCGGCTTCTACCAGCACTCCAGTGCTGGTCGCGATATTTTTTCCGACATCCTGAGCCAACTCGGGGTCGACGTGGTGCCACTTGGGCGCACGGAAACCTTTGTTCCCATCGATACAGAAGCGGTCAGTGAAGAAGACCGCGCGCTGGCGCTGGAATGGGCCGGCGCCGGTCAATTTGATGCCATCATTTCCACGGATGGCGATGCCGACCGCCCGTTGATTAGCGACGAACACGGCAACTGGTTGCGCGGCGATGTGGTGGGCATTCTGTGTGCACAGGCACTGGGAATTGCCCAAGTGGTTGCGCCGGTCAATTGCATTTCATCGATTGAAGCCTGCAAGCATTTTTCAACTGTATTGCGCACGCGCATTGGTTCGCCCTATGTGATTGACGGGATGCAGCGACTGCGTGCCGAGGACGGCCCACTGGCTGGGTTTGAGGCCAATGGCGGATTTCTGTTGGGTTCGCCGGTGGCGGTTGGGGGTGCGCCGCTCAAGGCCTTGCCAACCCGCGACGCCCTGCTGCCGATACTCGCACTCTTGCGCTTGTCGCTACTTACGAAAAAGAAACTCTCCGCAATTGCTGCTGCGCTGCCGAAGCGTTTTTCTGCCAGCGACCGCATCGCAGGCTTCGCAACGGTGCGCAGTGCTGCGCTGGTTGCCGCCATGAAGAAGGATGCCGCGCTGGCTTTAAAAATATTGCTGCCGCAGGCCACATCCATCGTGTCGACGAATACGGTGGATGGCGTCCGGGTTGAATTTGACGGTGGAGACATCGTGCACGTGCGGCCCTCTGGAAACGCACCTGAATTTCGCTGCATTGCGGAGAGCTCCAGCGCTGTGCGTGCGAGTGAACTTTGCCAGCAATGTTTGCAGCGCGTTGCGACCCTGCCGCCAGATTTCTGGAGCGGTCTGGGTTGCGCCTGAGGGGCACGCCTTTGGGGTGTGCTGAGTTCTCAATTCGGTAACACTTTTTGGAGCCCGGGTCGACACAATCCACGCTGCATTAACGCAGTGAAGGATGATGAACATGACTCTATTGGTAACCGGCGGAGCTGGCTTTATCGGCAGCAATTTTGTATTGGACTGGTTGGCCGAATCTGACGAGTCGGTGGTTAATCTGGACAAACTCACCTATGCCGGCAATCTGCAAAACCTGTCCTCGGTAGCGGCCAACCCGAAGCACATTTTTGTGCCGGGCGACATGGGTGATGCGGCGCTGGTGGCCGAATTGCTGGCGACCCACAAGCCCCGCGCCATCCTGAACTTTGCAGCCGAAAGCCATGTGGACCGATCCATTCTGGGCCCCGGTGAATTCATCCAGACGAATATCGTGGGCACCTTCAACCTGCTCGAAACGGTGCGCAGCTATTGGTCTGGACTGGATGCACAGGACCGGGCTGCATTCCGCTTTGTGCATGTTTCCACAGACGAGGTGTTTGGCTCTTTGTCGAAGACCGATCCCGCCTTTACCGAGACCCATTGCTATGCGCCCAACAGCCCGTACTCGGCCAGCAAAGCCGCCAGCGATCACCTGGTGCGGGCCTACCACCATACCTATGGCCTGCCGGTGCTGACCACCCACTGCTCGAACAACTACGGGCCCTTCCACTTCCCCGAGAAGCTCGTCCCCCTGATCATCGTTAACGCCCAGGCTGGCAAGCCCCTGCCGGTGTACGGCGATGGCCAGCAGATCCGCTACGTCACCGACCGCCCCGGCCATGACCGCCGCTATGCCATTGATGCCTCAAAAATTGAAAGAGAACTGGACTGGAAACCGGTCGAGACCTTTGACACCGGCATTCGCAAAACCGTGCAGTGGTATCTGGATAACCCGGAGTGGGTGACCCAGGTACAAAGTGGCGCATACCGGGAGTGGGTCAGCCAGCAATACGGTAGCCCTGCTGCTACTGCTAAAGCAACTACTGCCACGCCCCGCGCTGACGCAAACGCATGTGCCATGCAGGCGCACTGAAATCACAAAAAACCAACTTCTATGAACAACAGCAACACGGCCCGCAAAGGCATCATTCTGGCCGGAGGTTCCGGCACGCGCCTCTATCCGGCAACCCAGGTTGTCAGCAAACAACTGCTACCGATCTACGACAAGCCGATGATTTACTACCCGCTGACGACGCTGTTGTTGGCCGGCATCCGCGAAATTCTGGTGATCTCCACGCCACAGGACACCCCGCGCTTTGAGCAACTGCTGGGCGATGGCAGCCAGTGGGGTATCCGCATTGCCTACGCCGTGCAACCCTCGCCGGATGGACTGGCCCAGGCCTTTCTGATTGGCGAAAAGTTCTTGAATGGCGCCCCAAGTGCCCTGGTCTTGGGCGACAACATCTTCTATGGCCATGACTTTGCTGCCCTGCTGCAAAAGGCCAGCCAGCAAACCAGTGGGGCCACGGTGTTTGCCTATGCGGTGAACGACCCGGAACGCTATGGCGTCGTGGAGTTTGACGCAGAAGGCAAAGCCATCAGCCTGGAAGAGAAGCCCCAATCGCCCAAGAGCCGCTATGCCGTCACCGGCCTGTACTTCTATGACGAACAGGTGGTGGAGTTGGCAAAACAAGTCCAACCCAGTCCCCGTGGCGAGTTGGAGATAACCGACCTGAACCGGATGTACCTGGCGCGCGAAAAGCTGGACGTACAAACCATGGGCCGCGGTTTTGCCTGGCTGGATACCGGTACACACGAATCCATGCTGGAGGCCAGCCAGTTCATCTACACCATCGAGAACCGCCAGGGCCTCAAGGTCGCCGCCCCCGAAGAAGTGGTGTGGCGCCATGGCTGGATTGACAACGCCCAATTGGAAAGACTCGCCAAGCCGTTGGTCAAGTCGGGCTACGGCCAGTACCTGTTGCGCCTGCT
>CAIQEX010000653.1 GCA_903870955.1 uncultured beta proteobacterium | reverse complement strand
GCCAGGGGAATGTCCTGTGCCAGAGGGGCCGCTACCAGCATTACCACCAGCAGGGTCAACGCATGCACCATGCCGGCAACCGGTGAATTGCCACCCCCTTTGACATTGGTCACGGTGCGGGCGATGGTGCCGGTGGCTGGCATGCCACCAAAAAATGGGGTGATGAAATTGGCGATGCCTTGGGCCATCAGCTCCTGGTTCGGGTTGTGCCGATCGTCAATCATGCTGTCGGCGACGCGCGCGCAAAGCAGCGATTCAATCGCCCCCAGCATGGCCAGGGTGGTGGCGGGGATAAACAAAAAGCGTGCGGTCTCCCAGGAGAAAGCCGGCCAGACCAGACCCGGTAGAGAAGAGGGTATGCCGCCGAATTTGCTGCCGATCGTCTGCACTGGCAGTTTGAATACCGTCACTGCGACTGTTGCCAGCACCAGCGCCAGCACCGAACCGGGAACCAGTCGCAGTCGTTCTGCCAAGCGTTCATTTCGCACCAATCGTGGAAGTCCAAATTGCCAGGTGACGATCAGGGCCAATGATGCCAATGCCAATGCAGTCGCTATCGGATCGAAGCTGGGCAGTGCGTGCACCAGGGCCGAGCCCATGCCAAAGAAGTTGGCCGGCAGGTTGGTTATTTGCAGTCCCAGAAAATCTTTGACCTGCGACAGCGCAATCAAGACCGCAATGCCGTTGGTAAAACCAATGATGACCGAGATGGGAATGAAGCGCACCAAGGTGCCCATCTTGAAAACACCCATGGCAAACAGCAGGACCCCCGACATGGCGGTGGCAATCACCAGATTGGCCAGTCCGTAGCGCTCCACAATGCCGTAAACGATGACGATAAACGCCCCTGCAGGTCCACCGATCTGCACCCGGCTGCCACCCAACGCAGATATCAGCATGCCGGCAATGATGGCGGTGAACAGACCGGCTTCGGGTTTGAGTCCACTGGCGATGGCAAAGGCCATGGCCAGTGGCAGGGCCACCACGCCCACGGTCAGGCCGGCACCCACGTCTTTGGCAAAACGCTGGCGGTTATAGCCTTGTAGTGCGTCAAAAAGGCGCGGCCGAAAAAAGCTGTTGAAACGGGCTTGCAGGGAGCGTGGGTCAGTAGCCATGGCAGTTAATGGGGATCTATCCAGTTCTTTGCATCATTCAATACCGGGCGCAGTACCACCATCAACAGGAACAGCGACAGCGGAACCGTGGCCACAAAGCCCACGGTCTTGAAGCCAATGGCACCGCTCAGGCCGCCGACAAAAAAACTGCCGATCAGCTTGAGGTGAATGCCCAACCGGTGCCGGTCTGCGGTCACCGGATTGTCGCGGTCAAGGCGGTTGACATACAACAGCTTGCCCAGTTCTATCCCCATGTCCGTGACCAGACCGGTGATGTGGGTGGTGCGAATTTCAGCGTGCGAAATCTTGGTGATGACGGCGTTTTGCAGCCCCATCAGGTAGCACAGGAGAAGCACCGTCAGGGGCGCAAAAAGTCCCGCCCACACGTTGATACCGGTGCCAAAAAGGCCAAACACCAGCAACAGCAGCGCTTCCAGCAACAAGGGTCTGCCATAGGCACTTTGCAGGTTGCGGCGCAGTCCCCAGTTCACCATCCAGGCCGTGGTCATGGCACCGCAAACAAATGCCAGCAAGGCGGCTACACCGGCCAGTGCCAGGGTGAACTGCCCCAGCACGAGGTTGTCGGCGACCGAGGACAGCACGCCTGTCATGTGCGAGGTGTATTGCCCAACCGCGAGAAATCCCCCCGCGTTGGTGGCACCCGCCACGAAACACAAAGTCACCCCCAATCGGATGTTGTTTTTGGCAGTGCGCTGGACCGTGGTCCAACCGCGCAACACGGGGATCATGGCGGCTCTAATGAATCCGCATGCCGGGCTGTGCGCCGGGCCAGGGGTTCAGGATATAGATGCCGGGATTGGCTTTTTCGTCGCCATGGCTGGCGGCCAGCACCATGCCCTCTGAGACGCCGAATTTCATCTTGCGCGGTGCCAGGTTGGCCACCAGCACGGTCAGTTGCCCGGTGAGTTGCTCGGGCTGGTACATGCTGGCGATGCCGCTGAAGACGTTGCGCAATCTAGGTGCACCGGTAGCATCCTGCTCGCCCGCGTCAAGTGTCAGGCGCAAGAGCTTGGTGGAGCCTTCCACCGCCGCGCAGGCCACGATTTTGGCAATGCGCAGGTCGACCTTGGCAAAGTCGTCGATGGTGATGGTGGGGGCAATTTCTTCGCCGCCAGGCGGCACGATCTCGGCTACGGGAACGGCGACTTCTGGTACTTCAAACAAGGCGTCGAGTTGCTTCACATCCACGCGTTGCATCAGGTGCTGGTAGGGCTGGATCGCAGTCACGTTGGTGTCCACGTTCCACTGACCCATGTCCAGACCAATGAAGCCTTGCACCGACTCGGCCAAAGTCGGCAGGATCGGTGCCAGATAGCGCGTCAGCACCGCGAAGCAGTTGATCAACACCGAGCAGACCTGGTGCAACGCCTCGTTGTTAGCCGGGTCCTTGGCCAGATCCCAGGGCTTGTGCTGGTCGACATAGGCGTTGACCTTATCGGCCAACAGCATGATTTCACGCGTGGCCTTGCCAAATTCACGCGTGTCATACAGCTTGGCGATGGCATCCGATTCGGAGCGAATATCAGCCAGCATCGCGGCGCCCATGGCACCGAAATGGTGGCTGAGCTGGCCCTCAAAGCGCTTGCTCAGGAACCCGGCGGCACGGGAGGCGATATTCACGAACTTGCCGATCAGGTCGCTGTTGACCCGGGCCATGAAGTCGTCGGCATTGAAGTCGATGTCCTCGTTGCGCGCGGACAGTTTTGCGGCCAAGTAGTAACGCAGCCACTCCGGGTTCATGCCCAGGTTGAGGTATTTCAGCGGGTCCAGGCCGGTGCCACGGCTCTTGCTCATCTTTTCGCCGTTGTTGACGGTCAAAAAGCCGTGCACAAACACGTTGTCGGGCGCCTTGCGGCCACTGAAATGCAGGATGGCGGGCCAGAACAGCGTGTGGAAGGTGACGATGTCCTTGCCGATGAAGTGGTACTGCTCCAGCTTGGGCTCGGCCATGTAGGCGGCGTAATCCTGGCCGCGCTTGTCCAGCAGGTTCTTGAGTGAAGCCAGGTAGCCGATGGGCGCATCCAGCCAGACATAGAAGTACTTGCCCGGCGCATCCGGAATCTCGATGCCGAAGTAGGGTGCGTCGCGGCTGATGTCCCAGTCGCCCAGGCCTTCGCTCTTGCTGCCGTCCGGATTCGTGCGAACACTGAACCATTCCTTGATCTTGTTGGCCACCTCGGGTTGCAGTTTGCCATCCTGTGTCCACTTTTCCAGGTAAGCCACGCAACGTGGGTCTGATAGTTTGAAGAAGAAGTGCTCTGAGTGTTTCAGTTCCGGCCTGGCGCCGCTCAACACCGAGAACGGGTTGATCAAGTCGGTGGGCGCGTAAACCGAGCCGCAGACCTCGCAGTTGTCGCCGTATTGGTCCTTGGAGTGGCATTTGGGGCATTCGCCCTTGATGT
>CAIQEX010000652.1 GCA_903870955.1 uncultured beta proteobacterium | reverse complement strand
TCTTGTGCGACCACGGCTTGCTGACTTTTTAGTTCTGTTGCCTGAGACTTCAGTTGATTGAGAAAGCTCACGGTCACTCCGTTCGGTTATCTTGCGCGTATTTGAACACGGCAATAACAAACAATTACAAATTCACGGGCAGCAAACGCCGCCCGGTCAGACGGTGGTGTTCGCGCCATGCAAAGCGATCGGTCATGCCCGCAATGTAATCTGCCACGCTACGCTGCAAGGGCGGCCCCGCATCCCAGGTCGCGGCATGAACCGACTGGGAACGCAGCGCATAACCCGCCTGCATTTCGTGCGGCGCAGCCGTATAGATTTCGAACAGTTCACGCACCACCTGCTTGGCTTGCGCCATAGTCTGCACCACCTGGGGATGCCGATACAAGTGCGCAAACAAAAACTGCTTAAGCTCAGCGGAGCGTTGCTGCATATCAGCTCCAAACTTGACCAAAGGCAAGCTGCTTCGAACGTCCTCGACCGACTGCGGATGGGCAGAATCCAGGGCTGACTGGGTAGCGGCAATCACGTCAAACACCTGTTCGCTGAGCATCAAACGGATGCTCTCGTACATTAAGCGCCGCGCCTGCCCTGGCTCACATAAATGGGCATGGGCAAGTCGGGCTTTTTCGCAAAAGTCATTAAACAAGGGCACCGCTTGCATCTGTTGCAACGTGATCAGACCGGAGCGTATGCCGTCGTCGATGTCGTGAGCGTTGTAGGCAATCTCGTCGGCCAGATTGCACAGTTGGGCCTCAAGGCTGGGCTGTTTGGTTTCCAAAAAGCGGCGTGCCACGCCTCCTTTGCCGTCCGGGTATACATGTTCAGCCGCCTCAATCAAACGGGCATTGGTGCGCGAGCAGTGTTTGAGAATTCCCTCGCGCGTCTCAAAGGTCAGGTTCAAACCATCAAACAGCGGATACCGCTCTTCCAACATGTCCACCACCCGTAGACTTTGCAAATTGTGTTCAAAACCTCCGTATTCGGCCATGCAGTCCTGCAGGGCATCCTGACCGGCATGGCCAAAAGGGGTGTGCCCCAAATCGTGAGCCAGTGCTATGGCCTCGACCAAATCCTCATTCAGGTGCAGTGAACGGGCAATGCTGCGCCCCAATTGCGCCACCTCCAAGGAGTGCGTCAACCGGGTGCGAAACAAGTCGCCTTCATGGTTCAAAAAGACCTGGGTCTTGTAGACCAGTCGCCTGAACGCGGTGGAGTGAACAATGCGATCGCGGTCACGCTGAAAATCTGTGCGTGTTGCAGCCGGACTCTCGGCAAGGCGCCGACCGCGCGTTTGCGATGGGTGGCAAGCGTAGGACGCTAGACCTGGCGTCACGGCATCCACCATCAGGCTTTGCAACATGCGTCGATAACGTCGCGCACCAAGGAATCCGGGGCACCGCGCACGGTCGCCTTGGATGGACCATCAATCAACACAAATTTGATTTCCCCAGCATCGGACTTTTTGTCCAGCCGCATGAGTTCCAGATAGCGACCGGCATTGTCTTGCGCATTCAATACCGGGCCGATGATCGGCAAACCGGCTCGAACGGTGAGTGCCTGAAGCCGCGCTACGAAATCTGCGTCCACCAAGCCAAGACGCTCGGACAATCTCGCGGCCATGACCATGCCACAGCCCACGGCCTCGCCATGCAGCCATGCGCCATAGCCCATTCCGGCCTCGATGGCATGACCAAAGGTATGGCCAAAGTTCAGAATGGCGCGCAACCCACCCTCGCGCTCATCCTGCGCCACCACCCAGGCCTTGATCTCGCAACTGCGCTTGACGGCATGCGCCAAAGCATCCACGTCACGCGCCAGCAACCGGTCCATGTTGAGCTCCAGCCAATCCTTGAACTGCAAATCGGCAATCGGACCGTACTTGATGACTTCGGCCAGCCCGGCACTCAATTCCCGCTGCGGCAACGTCTGCAAGGTAGCCAAATCGCATAGCACCAAAAGGGGTTGGTAGAACGCGCCAATCATGTTCTTACCCAGCGGATGGTTAATGCCGGTCTTGCCCCCCACCGACGAATCCACCTGCGAAAGCAGCGTAGTGGGCACTTGCACAAACGGAACTCCGCGCATGAAGCTGGCCGCCGCATAGCCGGTCATATCGCCGACCACCCCACCGCCCAGCGCCACCAATAAAGTCTTGCGGTCGCAACCGTTTTGTAGCAAGGCGTCAAAAATCAGATTCAGGGTTTGCCAGTTCTTGTGGGCCTCGCCGTCCGGCAGTTCCAGCGTGAGTACTTTGGCGTAGCGCTGACTTAACGTGGCCCTCAAGGAGGCTGCATACAGCGGTGCCACAGTGGTGTTGCTGACAATCAATACGGTACTGGCCTTTGGCAGGCCATCGAACATCGCCTGCTGTTGCAACAGACCGGAACCAATCTGGATGTCGTAGCTGCGTTCTGCCAGATCAATGGCAACGGTTTGGAGGGTCGTGTTACTCATGGCTCAAGTTTAGAGCCTTTGGGGCCAGGCTTCGCCACCGCGATCAAGGCTTGCTGATAACTCCGGCAAGTTCAAGTTGCATCATGATCATATTGACCAAAGTGGCAACCGACGGCCGCCCGGTTTCCAGTACAAAGTGGGCAACTTCCTTGTACAAAGGATCACGCTCGGCAAAGAGACTTTTCAGTTTGGCCAACGGGTCCGCGACCTGCAAAAGCGGGCGATTAGAGTCGTGGCGCAGGCGTCGAAATAATTCTTCGGGAGTGGATTTGAGATACACCGTGCGCCCCCGTTCATGCAGATGCTGCCGGTTGGCCTCACGCAACACCGCACCGCCACCGGTGGACAACACCTTGGATGCGCCCTGTGTCAGCGTGTCGAGCACCTCCTGCTCGATATCACGAAACCGGACCTCACCCTCGCGCTCAAAAAACTCACGGATAGAGCAGCCAATGCGGACCTCAATTTCATGATCCGAATCGACAACCGGCAACTGAAGCCGAGGGGCATGTTGCCGCCCGACGGTGGTCTTCCCGGAGCCGGGAAGGCCTACCAATGCGATCACGCTAAGAACCGATCATCTGGCGAACGGTGAATTGGGTATGTGGCATATATCAGGCAACTTGACATCCACTTCGCTTGGTGCGAGCTGGAATATGGTTGAAGCCCCAGACTCAGTGCCGTTCACTGACACGGTTGCGCTGAGCTGATCAACGACCCATATGGCTGACGCCTTCAGATACGTCAAGCTGAACTGCGCTGTACCCGATGGCATTTTTGCAGTTCCATCCGGGGTCAGTAAATTGCCGTCGGATGTCGTCACGGTGGATGGCACTGAACCTGCAACGGAGTTCTGCGGTGTAAGCAAGGTATCACTGGTACCCGCGGCAATTGGGGTACCAATAGCACATTGACCGGCTGTTGAAGGTGAAGTTAATATTCTCACACCGTCCTCACCTGCATCCAAAGAACCGTTGCCATTTGCATCCTCAGAGCAATACGTTGCGTTGGCAGTCGGAACAAAAGCATCCTTGGTTATGGTGCAACCACCACCTAAACTAAAGGCAACAGGACGTACGCGCAGAGTTACCACTGCGTTTGGCACGGGATTATTGTTGGCATCGGTTACCTGAACTGAATAGTCCTGAATGTACAAAGTTTTATCAATAGACTCTCTCAGTACAGAAGCTGCACCAAATGCTACTGACAGCGCCTGTCCGCCAACGGTCAACAGCGCAGAATTGCTGGAAGGAGGAGTGCCAGTTTGTATTGCGGTTCCTTGTATCTTTGCAGAAACAGAAATGCCATTTTGATTTGATGCGGAATTTCCAGCATAAAAATCGGCATACGCGAAACCAGAACCATCGGTCAATTGATACGCGGGTGTCAAGTATTCACCCGCACCCGGACCACCAACCATGCTAAATAAAATTGGAACATTGGCTACGCCTTGGTCACTGGAGCCAACAGAATACAAGGCTCGAGCGGTCAAACGCAATGTCGGAACATTCGTTGAAGTTGCCAACCCTACCGTTGACCGACTCGCACTCAATATCACTTTATTCGCGGCTGAAACTGGTGGTGAAACCTTAAGTACGATTGAGGCGGTCCTATTTTGATCATCAAAGACAGTGACTGTCGCACTGCCCGCCTGCGTCGACGTAAGGTCAGATGATCCGGAACTAGCATTGACTGAAGCTAAGCTGAAGGTACCCAACGTGCTGGAGAAATTAATTTTTCCAGCTCCCGGAGCTGACACTGAAATAGTCTGAGCCAGGTTGGTCACCATGACAGAATTGTTGGCCGGCGAAGTAATGACTAGCGTTCCAACTGGCGCGGTGACAGTAAATGCCAAAGCCTTCGCATTGCCGAGCACAGAAACGTTAACGCTAGCACTACCAGCAGTTAATCCAGAAACCACGGTAGACACCACTCCAGAGGTATTCGTACTGCCGCTCAAAGAGCTCAATCCCAATACCAATGCATCCGTCGAAGCAAAAGTAACAGGCACACCCGCCAAGACGGCGCCACTCGCATCTTTCACGGTGGCACTCAAGGTAATCGTATTGCCACCAGCAGTCAAAGCACTTCCACCTGAACTAGCAACGGTAAGCGTCGCACCATTGACTTGCACTGGCACCGAAGAAGCTGCCGCCAAACAAGAAGAACAACTTGCTGTGACCGTCGCAACTCGGGTAACTTGATCAGAAGAGTTTGCAGTAAGCGACACAGTCGCCAAGCCAGTGGTTGCATCTGTAACAACAGACGAAGCACTCAAAATCGTATTTGATGTCGTAGTCAGAGCAATCGTCGCACCTTTAACCAATGCGCTCGACGAATCCAAAGCACGCACAGTGAAAGTAAGTGAAGAACTTGCATCAGCGTTTAAAGTCGCTGGACTAGGCGCTGTCAGCAATATGCTGGCAACTGCGGACGTTGTACTGGTTGTAGTCGTCGTAGTTGAAGCTGTGGGCTTGCTACCATCTCCACCCCCACCACCACAAGCAGTCAACACTGCAACTAGCAGCAGACTTGAAATTGTTTTAAATAATGACATCTTTACTGCCCTGTTCATTCGATAAAAAATTAGTTTGACGAACTGCGGTCAGCCAATACCCTGGGAGTAATAAACACCAGCATTTCTTTCTTGTTCGAAGTCTTTGTCGTTCTTTTGAATAGATTGCCCACGATTGGCAAGTCGCCAAAGAACGGTACTTTATCGACGCCGTCAGAAGAATCTTCCGTAAAGATACCGCCGATGACGATGGTGCCGCCGTTTTCAATTAGCGCCTGGGTCTGAATGTGCTTGGTGTCGATGGCGTAGCCACCCGGTGTCAGCTGACCTACGGTGTCTTTGTTGACATCCAGGGTCAAAATAATGCTGCCTTCAGGTGTGATCTGCGGAGTCACTTCCAACTTCAAGTTAGCTTTGCGGAACTGGATACTGGTGGCACCGCTGGATGACGCAACCTGGTAAGGCAATTCTGTTCCC
>CAIQEX010000651.1 GCA_903870955.1 uncultured beta proteobacterium | reverse complement strand
ACCCACGGATGGTGCTGGAGGTTAGCCACTTCACATTGCACCGGTCCCTTAAAAAAACCATCCAAAATTTCCGCGCCAACACCCTGTGTGAAATCCGCTTTGATGCATCATTCAATTCGGTAATCAAAAACTGCGCCAACACCAAACGCAACGGGCAAGGAGGCACCTGGATAGTCCCGGAAATGGTTGACGCCTATTGCGATTTGCATCGGGCAGGTCACGCACACAGTGTAGAGACATGGATGGATGGAGAACTTGTTGGCGGGCTCTATTGCGTCAACATTGGACGGGCCGTTTTTGGGGAATCCATGTTTGCCCACCGCACGGATGCTTCCAAATTGGCATTGGCCGCGTTGGTATGCTTTTGTCGGGCCCACGGTGTGGAATATATTGATTGCCAGCAAAATACGCCCCACTTGGCATCGCTGGGTGCTTATGAAATGCCACGCAACCAGTTTGCCTGGCAATTGAAAGAGGCAATCGCCCTTGAATCACCGGTTTGGCACTTTGACACCCTATACTGGCGACACCTTTTGGACTCCTGATGAAGCTTCTGTGACAGATCTCAAGGACCTTCCGCTTCAAACCCTGCAGTTTTACGCTACAGCCCCATACGAGTGCAGCTATCTGCCTGCGCGTATGGCACGTTCTCAAGTCGCGACTCCAAGCCACTTGATAAACAATTCGACCTATTCTGAACTGGTGAGTCGAGGTTTTCGGCGCAGCGGCATGTTCACATACCGTCCCTATTGTGATGGCTGCCATGCTTGTACGCCGTTGCGCTTGCCGGTACAGAAGTTTATGCCCACCCGAAGCCAGCGCCGTGCCTGGAATCAACATGGGGACTTGGCTGTGCGGGTGCTGAAGCTTGGTTTTGAAGATGAGCACTATGCACTCTATCTCCGCTACCAGAACAGCCGCCATGCAGGGGGGGGCATGGATGAAGACAGCGTGGACCAGTACACCCAGTTCCTGCTACAAAGTCGCGTGAACTCCAGGCTTGTAGAGTTCCGCAAAACCAATCCGGATGGCACTGTCGGCGCCCTGAAAATGGTTTCCATTCTGGATGTGCTGGATGACGGTATCTCGGCCGTTTACACCTTTTACGAACCCGAGGAAAAAACCAGCTATGGCACCTATAACGTGCTGTGGCAGATACGCCAGGCCAAACATTTGGGTCTGGATTACGTGTACCTTGGCTACTGGATTGCGGGCAGTCCAAAAATGAATTACAAGGCCCGCTATCTTCCTTGCGAAATTTTGGTTGATGGAATCTGGCAGACCCATGACGCGACTTTGAACCATTTGGCCTGATACTTCACTATGGCAAAAAAAGACCCCGATCTACCGAGCGTTCCCGCAGTCCAAGTAATCGAACGGATGTTCACCCTAATTGATGTGCTGGCCTCCCGAGAAGAAGCCGTCACACTTAAGGAGATCAGTGAAAAAGCCGGTCTGCATCCTTCAACGGCGCACCGCATTTTGAACGACCTGACAACAGGTCGGTTTGTTGACCGACCGCAGCCCGGCAGCTATAGACTGGGCATGCGCCTGCTCGAGTTGGGAAATCTTGTAAAAGGTCGCCTGAATGTCCGTGATGCCGCCCTTACGCCGATGCGGGATTTGCACAAACTAATCCAGCAACCGGTAAATTTGAGCATGCGCCAGGGCGATGAAATTGTGTATGTGGAGCGTGCCTATAGCGAACGCTCCGGCATGCAAGTGGTACGAGCCATTGGTGGTCATGCACCACTGCACCTGACTTCGGTTGGCAAGCTATTTCTAGCTGCGGATGATCCTCAACGCACGCGCGCCTACGCCACGCGAACCGGTCTGCAAGGCCATACCAAAAACAGCATCACGTCATTGGAAGCCCTTGAACGTGAGCTCGCCCGGGTGCGTCAATATGGCCAGGCCAGCGACAATGAAGAGTTAGAGCTTGGAGTTCGCTGCATGGCCGCGGGGATCTACGACGACCAGAATAAACTTGTCGCCGGATTGTCCATTTCGGCCCCATCAGGAAGACTGGAAGACGAGTGGCTCCCCAAGCTGAAGGAAACGGCGAAAACCATATCTGAAGCGCTGGGACACAACCCCAGCGGCACGCATTAGCCGGGCAATCAAGCCCTGCACACGATTAGTTTGTGTAGACCTGTCGCTCTGGGGAGTGACTCGCCAGCGGAGCCCCTTTGCGGCTCAACAGCGGACTATTTTCAACCCAATGGCGAACGCGTTCGGCGTCGGCAATTCGACTGAGCTTACCGGCAGAATCCAAAAACACCATGATGAGCTTGCGCCCCGCAATTTTCGCCTGCATGACAAGGCACTGCCCAGCTTCTGATATGTAACCGGTCTTTTGAATACCAATATCCCAAGCTGGGTTCTTTACCAGCCGATTGGTGTTATTGAATTGCAGCGTGCGGCGGCCCACTTCCACTTGGTATCCCGTGGAGGTGGAAAGTTCTCGCAAAGTCGGATCACCATAGGCAAAGTTGACCAAGGTTGCCAAGTCACGCGCACTCGACTGGTTCTTGCTGGATAGACCGGTAGGCTCGGCATAGCTGGTGTCGTTCATGCCCAGAGCCTTGGCGCGTGCGTTCATTAACTCGACAAAATGCTGCATTCCACCAGGATAGGTTCTACCCAGCGCGTGGGCGGCACGATTCTCACTCGACATCAGTGCCAAGTGCAGCAACTCGCCTCGGCTCAGCTCTGTTCCAACGGCCAACCGCGAAGAACTTCCCTTTTCAGTATCCACATCGGCTTGAGAAATGGTAATGCTCTCATCCATGGGCAAGTTGCCTTCACTCACCAGCAAGCCGGTCATTAGCTTGGTAATCGATGCGATTGGCAATACGGCTTGTTCATTTTTACTGAAGAGCACCTCATTTGTGTCCTGATCTACAACCAAGGCCACACTTGACTTCAAGGCCAACGCATCGTGTTCACCGTGCAAGCCTGCAAGTTGACCGAAGGAGGGCTTAAGAGGGGTAATTTCAGCGGTCTTGCGCACCACATGTCGCAGCACATGTTTCTTGGCTGGATGGGCCGCCTTTTCTACTCTTTGCAGTGCAGAAGCGCAGATAGGAGCCAGCGCCATGAATCCGGCCAAGGCCCAAAGCCGTATTCGAAAGTAATTTTGGTACACAGTGGTTTCCATTCATTCGGCCAGGCTACTGAAGGCAATGACCCAGCGGGACGTATGCAGTTAGACCGAGTGTAATCAGGAAAGTTACATAAGATCAAGTACTTGCATCAGTCTCTTAAAGAAAATCCGCTGTTTACCCGATTAACCTTGCGCTGCAACCCGGTCGGCCTTGCTTTGCAGCTTGTTTAGCGCGCTCAAATAGGCTTTTGCTGACGCCACCACAATATCCGGGTCCGCACCAACGCCATTCACCACCCTTCCACTGTTTTGCAGACGTACCGTAACTTCACCTTGGCTCTCGGTAGATCCACTGATGGCGTTGACCGAATAAAGCACCATTTCTGCCCCGCTTTTGACGTGCACCTCGATAGCCTTAAGTGACGCGTCGACTGGACCATTGCCCTCAGACACGCCTTTTACCTCTTTGCCTTCCACCGTGAACACGATACTGGCCTGCGGCCGCTCCCCGGTTTCACTGTGCTGCGACAAAGACACAAACACGTACTGCTCTTTGTGCTGTGAAACGTTTTCCTCACTGACCAAAGCAAGAATGTCTTCGTCGAATATTTCACTTTTACGATCGGCCAACTCCTTAAAGCGGGCAAATGCGGCATTGATTTCAGCCTCGCTCTCCATCTGAACGCCAAGTTCCTGCAATCGCTGTTTGAAAGCGTTGCGACCACTAAGTTTGCCCAGAACGATTTTGTTGGCACTCCAGCCAACGTCTTCTGCACGCATGATCTCGTAGGTGTCACGCGCCTTTAACACGCCATCCTGGTGAATGCCGGAAGCGTGGGCAAATGCGTTGGCACCAACAACCGCCTTGTTGGGCTGAACTACAAAGCCGGTGGTTTGACTGACCATGCGGCTGGCAGCCAGGATGTGGCGGGTGTCTATACCCATCTCCAACCCGAAATAGTCGCGGCGCGTCTTCACTGCCATCACGATCTCTTCAAGGCTGCAATTTCCAGCGCGCTCACCCAAACCATTGATGGTGCACTCGACCTGACGCGCGCCGCCGATTTTGACTCCGGCCAGTGAGTTGGCCACTGCCATGCCGAGGTCATTGTGACAATGCACGGACCAGATCGCTTTATCGGAGTTGGGGACCCGTTCACGCAAGTCCTTGATGAAATTCCCATACAGTTCAGGAATGGCATAGCCCACGGTATCGGGGACATTGATCGTGGTGGCACCTTCTTTAATGACCGCTTCGATCACCCGGCACAAAAAATCCGAGTCGCTGCGGTAGCCGTCTTCAGGGCTGAACTCGATATCCTCCACCAGATTTCGGGCAAAGCGCACAGACTGTTTGGCCTGCTCAAACACCTGATCCGGCGTCATCCGCAGCTTTTTCTCCATGTGCAGAGCCGACGTGGCGATAAAGGTGTGAATACGCGCCCGTTTAGCGCCTTTCAATGCTTCAGCCGCACGCGAAATGTCCCGGTCGTT
>CAIQEX010000650.1 GCA_903870955.1 uncultured beta proteobacterium | reverse complement strand
CGCGTGTGACCTTGCGTCCTGACGAAAAGGCGCAACTCTGGTTGCTGACTATTTCCGCGAGTGACCGTCAGGCCTGCTCTACTCCATCGCCCGGGTGTTAGCCCGCCACCAGATTCAGGTGCAACTCGCCAAGATCGTGACACTGGGCGAACGTGTGGAAGACACCTTCCTGATCCACGGATCGCAGTTGCAGCACAACCGCGCGCAAATCGAGATTGAGACGGAGTTGTTGGACGCGCTGGCGTCTTGAATTTTTATGAAAAAAAAGCCTCGCAATTTGCGAGGCTTTTTTGTGATTTCTCCGAATCCTAATTTGATTGGCTAATTGCGTTTACCCGAGAATGTTCCGCTTCCGGTAGTTACAGAGGTGTACGCCCATGTACCACTCACAAGGCCCGCACCGGTGGCTATACCCTGGAAACTGGCAATACCAGCCTGGCCGGATGCTGACATGGAAACCGTGCCGCCCGCTCCCACAGCACCCGAGACGGACTCGATTACACCCGGGTGGGTCTTAGATGCGACAGTACCGAGGATTTGTCCCAAAGGAGTCACAGTAATTGCAAAGGTACCGCTCTCAGCACCGGAATAGGTACCCGAGTAAGAACCTGCAAATGATCCTGCAGTGGTCACAAAAAGTGTCGATGGCGGTATGACGGTGACAGTTGAGGCTACAGGCGGATTGGCCACCACACAAGCTGGTAGCTGGCGAACTTCGCCTGCGACCAGCGACGGTATTGCTAAAGTCGCGAATGAAAGAGGCAGAGCATTTGAATAGAGCTCAAGCGGCATACCTGCTGGAACCATAATAATAGTGAAATTTCCGTCCGAGGAAGTTGTGATGCCAGTTAAGACGTGGAGCCAGCCAGTGCCTCGCAAACCCATTGAGCCGGCAGCCGATACTGGCTTGCCAAGCGCGTTTTGAAAGCAGCCCTTAATCGTGGCCGTAACACCCCAGAAGTCTGCATTCCATATCGAAAAGTGACTCACGCTGACCTGATATGTTCCATTCGGCTGCTTGGTCGCCAACCCGTCGCGTACCCACATCTTGTTGGCTTCATCGTAGTACCACATCGGTATGCTGGCAGCCTCAGCTGAAACGCTGGTCGCGGGATATGTAAGTGTGGCAGGTGAGCCGGACTTGAGTTGTAGAGGATTGCCCAGCGTGTCGGTCAATTTGACTTCAATGACACCTGCTGTGATAAGGGGTGCCTGAGCGCCCGCGTCTGTACCCACATAAGGTGCTGGAAATGCGATCACGCCATCCAAGGTGTCGGGCCCGAAATAGCTTGCGCCGACATTGACAATGCCAGAGTAACTGACGCCGTTGGATGTTTGCAATCCGTTGGCTGGGATGATGGCACTGGCTCCACCGTTCAGTGTAAGTGTTGCTCCTGCCGTCGCGCTGAATGGCGTGCTAACTTGATCGGCATATAGTCTTACCGTGATGTCAGTCGCACCGCCAGGATTGACCGGAACGTCTTTCGCATTGGTTGCATACCCTGCCTTTTTGACCAGCATCACGATGGATTCGCTACTGGATGCCAAGGTAAAGGTGAAGCGACCCGTCGTTGCGCTGTTGATCGTTTGACCAGCGAGTTGAATCTGCGCTCCAGCAACTGGTTGACCCGATGAATCCTGAATGACTCCACTCACGGTCGATGGGGCCGCCTGGTTGACGGGGCCGCTATTTGAACCACCGCCGCCTCCGCAAGCGACCAGAGCGAAAACTGCACACAGTGCAATAAGCCAAGAATTTAGAAAATTTCGATTTGATAAGCAGTGGGAGTACCAGTGAGTCATGTAATGCAGCCTTAGTTTGGTTATTGTTTTATTTATATTGGCCGCGTTTACGTCGCAGAATTAACCATTAGAACAGCAAACAACCTGCATAAGTGCATGGGGTGACGGCCATCCTAGTTCGCGTGTTTCGAACATCGGTATGAATCAGATAACTTTGATATTTGTGCCCAATGTTGTGGGCGGCGCTGGCCACCCACACGTGCGTTGGGGCGATTTGCCAGTTTGGGCCTTGTGCCTACTATCCCTTGCCACCGCGCTGGTTGCCGGAAATGCTAATCGTCCTCGTTGGCGGCAATCTCGGGAAACAGCACTTCCGTGTAGCCAAACTGGCTGAAGTCGCGCACGCGCATGGGGTAGAGCTTGCCCCAGAGGTGGTCACATTCGTGCTGCACCACGCGGGCGTGAAAGCCGTCGACCGTGCGGTCGATGGCGTCCCCATATTGGTCAAAGCCGGTGTAGCGAATGTGCGACCAGCGCGGCACCACACCGCGCAGGCCGGGCACAGAAAGGCAGCCTTCCCAATCGCTAATCTCGGCGTCACCGATGGGCGTGATGGTCGGGTTGATCAGCACCGTGGGCGGCACCACCGGTCGGTCGGGGTAACGCGGGTTGCGCTCGAAACTGCCAAAGACCACCACTTGCAAATCCACGCCAATTTG
>CAIQEX010000649.1 GCA_903870955.1 uncultured beta proteobacterium | reverse complement strand
GGCCAATTCCACGACTTTGCATTGTGGCGTGAGTCGGGCAATTCCGCGCACCTGTTCGAGGGTTCCGTACTCATCGTTTACCCCTTGTATGGCCAGTAGCGGGCAGGTGATGGAGGGTAAATCCGGGGTGATATTCCAGCCGCGAAAAGCCGGCTTTAGCCAAATGTCATTCCAGCCCCAGAAGGCCGAGTCCACATTCGCATGGTGGCGCGCCAGGCGCTGGCGCAGATCGGTTTGCAGATAGGCGGTGCGGGCAACAGCAATGCTGGCGACCGATTTTTCTTCCACCAGAATGTGGGGTGCCATGACAATCGCCCCCGCCACCCGGTCCGGAAAGCGGGCGGCATAGAGCAGTGCAATCGAGCCCCCGTCGCTGTGGCCGAACAGCCAGGGTTTGTCGGTTGCGCTGTCCATGCCCAGTGCGGTCAGAAGCGTGGGTAACACCTCATAAGCCTGGCGGTGCATGAAGTCCAGGTCCCAGGCTTCGTCTGCGGCGCGCGGTGTGGACTGGCCGTAACCCGGGCGCGAATACACCAGGCCACGGCATTGCATGGCTTCGCACAAAGCGTCGGGAAAATCGCGCCACATGGACACCGAGCCCAGGCCTTCGTGCAAGAACACCAGCAGTGGCGCGTCGGCGTCGGCGCGCCGCAACCACCGGTGCTCGATGTGCGCGCGGCGCTCGCCCCAGTCCAGTTCCACGATCGGGTTCATGTCGCGCCGGATTCCTGGTCGCGCAGTTTAAAGCGCTGAATCTTGCCAGTGGCGGTCTTGGGAAGGTCCTGCACAAACTCGATCTGGCGCGGGTATTTGTAGGGCGCCAGTTTGTCCTTAACAAACGCCTTGAGTTCATCGGCGGTGGCGCTGGCGCCTTGCTTCAGCACCACAAAGGCTTTGGTTTTGGTCAGGCCTTCGCCATCCGGCACGCCGATGACGGCGGCCTCCAGAACGGCTGCGTGTTGCACCAGCGTGGCCTCCACTTCAAAGGGCGACACGTAGATGCCGCTGACTTTCAGCATGTCGTCGCTGCGCCCGCCGTAGGTGTAGCTGCCGTCTTCATTGCGGGTGTATTTGTCGCCGCTCTTGGTCCAGCCGCCCTGAAAAGTTTCGCGCGTTTTGGCGCGGTTGCCCCAGTACATCATGGCCGCCGAAGGGCCGTGGATATACAACTCGCCGGATTCACCGTCTGCCACCGGCTTGCCGTCGTCACCGCGCAGTTCAATGTCATAGCCCGGCACCGGCCAGCCGGTGGTGCCGTAGCGCACGCGTTCGGGCGTGTTGGACAGGAAGATGTGCAGCATCTCGGTGGAGCCTATGCCGTCCACAATGTCCACGCCAAAGTGCGCCTTGAAACGTTGGCCCAAATCGGCAGGCAGAGCCTCACCGGCCGACGACACCAGGCGCAAGGCCACATCCGTGCGCGCCGGTAGATGGGCGTGCGCCAACATGCCGGCAAAGCCGGTGGGCGCGCCGTAGAAAACGGTGGGTTTCATTCCGCCGACTTCACCACGCCAGCGCTTGAAGGTCGCATCCGGCGTCGGGCGCTCGCCCATCAAAATCGTGGTGGCACCCACCGCCATCGGGAAGGTCAACGCATTGCCCAGACCATAGGCAAAGAACAGTTTGGCCGCCGAGAAACAGACATCGTTTTCCTGCAACTTCAATATGGCCTTGCCATAGAGCTCGCAGGTCCAGTACGGGTTGCCATGCGAATGCACCGTGCCCTTGGGACGCCCGGTGGAGCCGGAGGAATAGAGCCAGAAGCCCGGGTCATCGGGGCTGGTGGCAGCCGCTTTGTGCAGGGGCTGGTGCGCCTGCACAAAGGCTTCAAACTCCACTTCGGCAGGGTGCAGCGGCGCTACCGGATGCGATACCACCACCTTGATCACCTCATGGTCGGACTTGATCATGGCGGCGGTCAGTGCGGGCAAAAGGGCGCCGGACACCAGCACAGCCTGGGCGCGGGAGTGTTCCAGCATGTAGGCGTAGTCATCGGCAGTCAGCAAGGTGTTTACGGCCACCGGCACCAGACCGGCATACAGGGCGCCCAGAAAGCTCACCGGCCAATCGCAGCAGTCGTGCATCAGGAGCAGCACGCGCTCCTCACGCCGAATACCCAGAGCGCGCAGGCCCGCGGCGACGCGGCGCACACGGTCTTCAAGTTCGCCATAGGTGAGCGTGCCGTGGTCGTCGATGAAGGCCGCCTTGCTGGCCCGCGCGGCGTTTTCACTCAGCAGGTGCCGGGCGAAGTTGAACTGCTCGGGCAAGGGTGTCAGGCTTTGGGTCTGGGGGGAGTCTGAGGTCATGGTGTGTCTCCGTATCGTTGTTTTATGCGATTGCGATTTCGGCTGGGGCACTCAGTTGTGCCAGTACCGTGCCGCTAGCCTGCAATGCCGAGCGCCGGTGGTAAAAGTTCAGGGCGCGCAGGCCGCCGAGTTCTTCGCCGCCACCCGCGCGTCCCGGTCCACCGTGCAGCGATTGCGGCATGACATTGCCATGGCCGGTGTGCAGCGCCGCGACATCGGGCGAAACGATGTGCACGCGGCCATGGCTGTCGGCCAGCCCGATTGCGGCTTGCGTCAAAGCCGCGGCGTCGCTGCCGTAGACCGAGCACACCAGCGAGCCCTGACCGCGTCGCACCAGTTGCAACGCGTGGGCAAGGTTGCGATACGGAATCAGTGTGGCGACGGGGCCAAACACCTCGGTGTCATGCACACGGTCCGAGGCATCGCTGCCTGCCGCGTTACGCGTGCCCAGCAAAGTGGGGCCGAGGCAGCAGGACGATGCGTCAGCATCCACCAGCGCGTGGCTTGCGCCGTCATGCAGCACTGCGGTTTGGGTTTTCAAATAGTCCAGGCCAATGCGCACCGCATCAAACTGCGTGCGGTTGACCAGCGCACCCATGCGCACGGTCTCATTGCGCGGGTTGCCCACGGTGGTCTTGGCCAGGCGCTCACCAATGGCTTCTGCGGCTGCGGCGTACTGACTTTCGGGCACAAAAATACGGCGGATGGCGGTGCACTTCTGACCGGATTTGACGGTCATCTCGCGCGCCACTTCCTTGGCCAACAGTGCAAAAGATTCGCTGTCCGCGCCCTCACCGGGCAACAGCAGGGCGGAGTTCAGGCTGTCGGCCTCGATGTTGACGCGTACTGAGCGCTGCGTTACCGCGGGGTGTGAGCGGATCACGGCGGCCGTCTCGGCCGAGCCGGTAAAGCTCAGCACGTCAAAGGTCTGCAGTTGGTCCAAGAGTCCGGTCGAACTGCCGCAGATGACGGACAGTGCGCCTGTGGGCAGGATTCCGGAATCGACCACGTCCCGGACCATGCGCTGTGTCAACCAGGCGGTGGCGGTTGCCGGTTTGATGATCACCGGCACGCCCGAAAGCAAGGCCGGAGCGGCTTTTTCCCACAAGCCCCAGGCCGGGAAATTGAAGGCATTGATAAATAGGGCCACACCGCGTGTCGGCGACTGAATGTGTTGGCTCTGGAACAACGGGTCTTTGCCCAGGCGAGCGGGCTCGCCGTCCAGTAGAAAGTGGCGGTCGCCCAGGGTCTCGCCCATCTTGGCGTAGACGCCCAGGGTGAACAGCGCACCGTCAATGTCCACAGCCGAGTCGTTTTTCACCGTGCCGCTGTTGGCTGTGGCGATCTCGTAATAGGCATCACGATTGGCTTGCAGGACTTTCAACACCGAGCCTAATAACGCGCCCCTTTGGCGATAGCTCAAGGCCCTGAGGTCCGTGCCGCCCTGCTGGCGGGCAAAGTCAAAGCCCGCTTCCAGATCCAGACCGGTGGCGTCCACGCGCACCAACTCAGACCCAGTGACCGGGTCGCTCAGGGCGCTGCCGACGCCCGTGCCGATCTGCCATTGCCCAGCCAGGTAGTTGGGCAAGAGTTCTGATGTGAAAGCGGTCATGCAGCGGCCGTAAATTCAATGCGGCCGTTGGGCAGCAGGTACAGCACCAGGGCGTGGCCGTTGGACACGGTCGGGCGGTGGGCACTGCCGGCCGGGGTCACCAGCCAGCCAGCGGGTCGGCCGTCAAACAAGGCGCCCTCGGTGAGCGGCATGATCAGGTCGATCTCGCCTTCGGGATGCACATGGTGCGGTCCGGCTACATCTTTCATGTCCACCACATCCACCGAAAAGCCGTGCAGGTCTTCGGCCGGTTTGAAGATGCGGCCGTAGCGCAGGCCGCCGGCTTCGTATTTGCACAACCAGCCTTCTGCAACACCTTGCACACAGGCGGCCTTGAGTTGCTGGTAGCTGGCGCTGCCCACGCCATGGTGCTGGTTCAGCCAGGCGTCGAGCTGCGCGTCCAGTGCCCTGGCGGCTATTTCACCGGTCAGGGTGGCGACAAGTTCACGAAAGGCGGAAACCGCGGGAGGCGTAACGGCAGAAGGGGTCGCAGCGGTTGAGGACACAAATGACTCCAGTTTGAGTTTCAGGCTTGCCAATTTGCACAACATGAATTATTGTGCACAGATGAACGATAAAGCCCGTCCCACGAAGTGTCAAGCACTATATTGCATGTATGCGGGTTTACACTGAGTTCCACTATGACGACTGAAGCCATTTTTTCACCCGAAGCAGAACCCCAGAGCGCAGTGAGCCCTGAGCGCGCGCCCGAGAAGAACCCCTTTTTGGTAAGCCTCGGCGAACGCGTGCGCTCCCTGCGTTCGCGCCGGGGTATGACGCGCAAAGCCGTGGCCCTTGCCGCCGATGTGTCCGAGCGCCACCTGGCCAATCTGGAATACGGCGAGGGCAACGCCTCCATCCTTGTGTTGCTGCAAGTGGCGGGTGCCTTGCAGTGCACCCTGTTTGAATTGCTGGGGGACGTCACCACCTCCAACCCCGAGTGGCTGTTGATTCGCGAACTGCTGGAACATGTTGACGAAGCCAAGTTGCGGCGCGCACGCATTGCCATTGGCGAGGCGCTGGGGACAGGTGGCGGAACCCCGCACGCAAACCCAAGAGTGGCTCTGGTTGGGCTTCGTGGCGCAGGCAAGTCCTCACTTGGCCAGATGCTGGCCGACGATTTGGGCTTCCCGTTTGTGGAGCTGAGCCGCGAAATTGAGAAGTTTGCCGGCTGCAGCGTGAACGAAATCCAGAACCTCTATGGCATGAATGCCTACCGCCGCTACGAGCGCCGGGCGTTGGAGG
>CAIQEX010000648.1 GCA_903870955.1 uncultured beta proteobacterium | reverse complement strand
GAAGTTGCCAATGCCGGCATAGGCCGCAGCGATGTGCTGGCCTTCTGGTTCGGCGAAAGCGACGAAGTCACGCCGGAATTCATCCGCCAGGCCGCCATCGATTCTTTGCACCACGGCGAAACCTTCTATGCGCACAACCTGGGTCTGCCCTATTTGCGCGAAGGTATCGCGCGGGCCATGTCGTCCAAGCACCCGCTGCACAACGCAGGTGGCGGCGTGCATGCGGACCGGGTGGCGGTGACCAGCGGTGGCGTCAACGCGCTCATGCTGGCGGTACAGGCGCTGGTCGATCCGGGTGATGAAGTGGTGGCGGTGACGCCGCTGTGGCCCAACCTCACGGCACAGGCGCTGATCATGGGCGGCTCACTGTGCACCGTCAGTCTCAAGCCCAAGGACGGCGCCTGGACGCTGGACCTGGATGCGCTGCTGGCGGCCATCACGCCGGCCACCAAGTTGCTGATTGTCAATGCGCCCAACAACCCCACCGGCTGGACTCTGGAGCCCGACGAGCAACGTGCCATCCTGGCGCACTGCCGTAAGACCGGCACCTGGATTCTGGCCGATGAGGTTTACGAAAACCTCTATTTCGCGCCCAGTGAGCACGCCTGCGCGCCGAGCTTTCTGGACCACTCGGTCGCCGAAGACCGCTTGGTGGTGGTGCACAGTTTTTCCAAAAGCTACCTCATGACCGGCTGGCGTATGGGCTGGCTGGTCATGCCACCGGCCATGACCGCGTCCATGGGCAAACTGATTGAGTTCAACACCTCCTGTGCCCCGGTGTTTGTGCAGCGCGCCGGAATTGTTGCGCTGGAACGAGCCCATGAAGTCACGCCCCGTGTAGTGGCGCACCTGAAGGCCTGCCGCGACGCACTGGTTCCCGCGCTGCAGGCTTTGCCGGGCGTGGAACTGGCCACGCCCAAGGGCGGCATGTATGCCTTCTTCAAGCTGCCGGTGGCGGGGGATTCGCTGGCGATTGCCAAACGACTGGTGCAGGAAGCCGGTCTGGGACTGGCCCCCGGCAACGCCTTTGCGCCGGAAGCCAATGGCTGGCTACGCTGGTGCTTTGCATCCAAAGATATTGCCCGCCTGCACCAGGGTGTGGAGCGACTCAAGGGCTGGCTGGAAAAGAATCCAGCCTAGCCCACGGGTCCGACGTTCAGGCCGCGACAGCCTCGGCTGCAGCAGGTGCTGCGATGCCCATGGCATCCAGCGCGGAGGCCAGATGGGCCACGCTGCGGTCCACGTTGTGCAGCTTTTCCAGTCCGAACAGGCCGATGCGGAATGTCATGAAGTCAGCAGGCTCGTCACATTGCAGCGGCACGCCGGCGGCGGTTTGCAGGCCCAGCGCCAGGAACTTCTTGCTGCTCTGGATTTCCGGGTCGGCGGTGTAGCTCACCACCACACCGGGTGCCTTGAAACCTTCGGCTGCCACGCTGACAATGCCGCGGCTTTCGAACAGTGCGCGCACCTTGCTACCCAGGGCGAGTTGCTCCTGGCGCACTTTCTCGAAGCCGTAGTTGCGTGTCTCGGTCATCACTTCGCGCAGGCGGATCAGGGCGTCGGTGGGCATCGTGGCGTGGTAGGCATGGCCGCCTTTTTCATAGGCCTCCATGATTTGCAGCCACTTCTTCAGGTCACAGGCGAAGCTGGTGCTGGTGGTGCCATCAATGGCGGCACGGGCACGGGCGCTCATCATGACCATGGCGCAGCAGGGTGAGCCGCTCCAGCCCTTTTGCGGGGCAGTGACCAGCACGTCCACACCGAGTGCTTCCATGTTCACCCACAGCGCGCCGGAGGCAATGCAGTCCAGCACAAACAGACCACCCACTTCGTGCACCGCGTCGGCCACGGCCCGCAGGTAATCATCGGGCAGGATCATGCCAGCGGAGGTTTCCACATGCGGTGCAAACACCACGTCGGGTTTCTTCTCGCGGATGGTGGCCACGACTTCGGAAATCGGGCAAGGCGTCCAGGGCGATTGCTTGGCGTCGCTGGTGCGACGGGCCTTGAGCACGGTGGACTCAGACGGGATGTTGCCCATGTCAAAAATCTGCGTCCAGCGGTAGCTGAACCAGCCATTGCGAATCACCAGGGCCTTTTTGCCGGTGGCGAATTGGCGCGCAACAGCTTCCATGCCAAAGGTGCCACTGCCGGGTACCAGCGCCACGGAGGGGGCGTGGTAGACCTCTTTGAGCATGGCGGAGATGTCCTTCATCACGCCCTGGAAGCGCTGTGACATGTGGTTCAGTGCGCGGTCGGTGTAGACCACCGAAAATTCGAGCAAACCGTCCGGATCAATAAGGGGTACGAGTCCTGGCATGGTGGGTGTCTCCGTCAAATAGTGGTGTTTTAAATTCGGCTTGGCAGCTTAGCACGCTAGACAAAACCGCGCACGGGAAAGTCTTCGCGGCGTTGCAGCCAGTTGGAAGGCGCATAGGCGCTGCGGCCATCGGTCACATGCAAAGTGTAGGCGTGGCGGGAATGTGCCGAGCGGTTGGGCGCACTGTAGTGCGGCAACAGGCCATGAAAAACCACCAGCGTGCCCGCCTTCACTTCCAGCGGTACGGCGCTGCGGCTATCGGGCCAGGGCGTGGCATCGAGTTTTTCCATGGTCACCACGTCGCCATGG
Organism: uncultured beta proteobacterium; assembly: GCA_903870955.1. Taxonomy (GTDB): domain Bacteria; phylum Pseudomonadota; class Gammaproteobacteria; order Burkholderiales; family Burkholderiaceae_C; genus Allorhodoferax. The sequence continues at coordinate 1,455 of CAIQEX010000648.1, read as the reverse complement.
CGCACAAATCGCTCACGCATTGGGCCCCGGTGGCCGCCCACTTCGACCCACAAACAGCCGTTTTCCAGCGTCGCATCTTCCAGCGCAAACCAGAAGGTGGTCACCGTCACCGGGGTGCTGTCAAAGAAAGTGGCGTCCTGGTGCCAGCCCACTTCGCCGCCAATGCCGGGCTGTTTGAAGATGTACATGGATTGCCAGATTTGCGGTTCGGCCAAGCCAACATCCAGCGCCAAGTCGTTCAGTGCCGGGCCGCGTGAAAAGGCATCAAATACCGGGTCCAGGTCGTGCATGGCGTGGCCGATTTTGTTGATCGACAGGGCTTTGGCCTGCCTCAACTGGCCTTGTGCATCGAACGCCTCCTCTTCAAAAAAGCAGCTGGCGCGCGTGGCGGAGTCCAGAAAGTAGCGGTCTACGGTGCGAATCTGGTCGTTGGTGGTGAAGATGGTCTTGCTGCTCTCGGGGTCAAAGTCGTCCACCATCTGCGTGGCGCGCGCACGCAAGGCGGCGATCTCGGCTGGGCTCTTGAAATCTGGCAGGGCGAGAAATCCTTCCCGATGGTAGCGGGCAATCTGGTCTGAGGTGAGCATGGGGCTCCTTGCTGAAAAAGTTTGTCGCAGGCCAGGCAGTCCTGGGCGCGCAGCCATCTGCGCGCTTCTGCGCCAGCGTCTATGCTACGCCCTGAATGCAACGAAAACCATGGAGTGGATGTGACGCTGGAACCTCTGATACAACTCACGCGCGGCGGCCTGCAGGAATGCCTGCATTTTGGCTCGGTGGCGGTGGTCAACACGCGCGGCAAGTTGCTGTCGTATGCCGGTGACGCGCACCTGCGCACCTTCAGCCGCTCCACCCTCAAGGCCTTGCAGGCCCTGCCCTTTGTAGAGGCCGGTGGCCCGGCGCAATTCGGCTTCACGCAACCCGAAGTGGCCATGCTGTGCGCCAGCCACAATGGTGAGGACGCGCATGTGGCGGCCGCCGAATCGATGCTGGGCAAGGCCGGGCTCAACGCCCGCACCCTGCGCTGCGGCTGCCATGTGCCGGGGCTCTTTACCCTGCTGGATCAAGCGCCCCCCGAAGGACTGGAGTTCGATGAACGCCACAACAACTGCAGTGGCAAGCACGCCGGTTTTCTGGCCCACTGTGTGCAGCAGGGCTGGCCGACCGAGGACTACATCGCCGCAGACCATCCGCTGCAGCAAGCCATCCGCCGCGATGTGGCGCGCACCGTCGGCATGGACGAAGACGATTTAAAAATGGGCATCGACGGCTGCTCGGCCCCCAACTACGCCATGCCCCTGTCCAAGCTGGCCTACGGCTATGCGCGCTTGGCCAGCGGCCAGGCCGATGCCGAGTTTGGTGCCAGCTTTGCGCTACTTAGCGAGGCGATGACGGCGCAACCCTGGATGGTCAGTGGTACCGGTCGCAACGACCTGGCCCTTACGCAGGCCGGGCGCG
>CAIQEX010000647.1 GCA_903870955.1 uncultured beta proteobacterium | reverse complement strand
TGCATGGGCACATTGCGCGCCATGTCACGGGCAATTTCAAAGCTGACGCGCTGCTGGGCTTTGGTGAGTTCAAACGGCAATGCGGCCAGCAACCGCGCATGCAGGGTGTCGCCCACCTTGCCCTGCAGCGGAGGTGCGCGCAACTCGGCACGGGCGCGGCGTGACTGCAATTGCGACAACTGCTGCGCCAGCAACTCTTCCGCCTTGAGGCGCTGCCAGGCCGGATGGCTGTGGTCCTGCAAGGTATCCAGCGACACATCGGGCGTCGGATGGTGCAAAAACTGCAGTGCCTGGCGCAAGGTCCACAGCGCATGCGGGTTGAACTGACTCAGGTCGCCGGGGGGGAATGTGTCCGACAACTCGGCGCGCGCCAGACCGCCCAACACGGCCTTGCGCAAATAGGCCTGCGGCATTCCGGCCACGGTGGGATAGATGGGCGTTAGCGCCGTGGGCAGATCACCACCGGCGGGTTTGCAATGCGGGTGCAGCATGGTCCAGCCCAGAAAACCGCCACGCACCTCGCCCCGGGCCCGGATGCGGTTGCCCACACCCAGCGCCTTCTGCTGATTAGGGTAGAAGTTGAAGAAGCGCAGGGTGCAGACATCGGAGCCATCGTCAATCTTGACCAGCAATTGTTTGCGCGGCTTGTACACCACTTCGCAGTCCACCACCTGGCCTTCGATCTGGATCTGGTCACCCTCGCGCGCGTCGCGCAGGCGGGAAATGCGGGTTTCGTCCTCATAGCGTAGCGGCAGATGCAGCGCCAAATCGATGTCGCGCTTCAGGCCGAGCTTTTCCATCAGCTTTTGCATCGCGTTCTTGGGCGGCGCAGGCACCACCTTGGCAACGGCCTGGGGTGGCTCAATAAGCGTAATAGAAAGTGTCGACTCCGGCATGGGACAATTCTGCCCTGTCTTTACAACTTGGTACGGGTTTGTTCAACCCTCAAGCACACATGCCCACTTCTCTCCGCACTTTTACGCTCAGCGACTTCGATTTCGAGTTGCCAGAAACACTGGTTGCCCAGCACCCAGCGACCGAACGCAGTGGCTCGCGCCTGCTGGATGGCCGCACACATGCGCCTGTCGACCGCATCTTTCGCGATCTGCCGGGTCTGCTGCGCGCCGGTGACTTGCTGGTATTCAACGACACCAAGGTACTGCACGCCCGCCTGTTTGGTGAAAAGGCCAGCGGCGGCAAGCTGGAATTGCTCGTCGAGCGTGTACTGGGCGGAAATCAGGTGGCCGCGCACATGCGGGTCAGCAAAAAACCCGAGGTCGGTGCTACGGTCAAGCTGCATTGCGCGCCCGGCCAGGAGGACGGCCTGTCTGCCACCCTTTTGGGTCGTTGGCCGGATGCCGACGGACCACTGTTCCGCTTTGTGCTGTGCAACAACCAGGGCGACTCGCCCTATACCCTGATGGAACGCCACGGCCATGTGCCGTTACCGCCCTACATCACCCATACCGACTCCGCCGAAGATGCGCAGCGCTACCAGACCGTGTTCGCCAAAAACCCCGGTGCGGTGGCGGCACCGACCGCAGCCCTGCACTTTGACCAAGCCCTGTTGGATCAGTTAGATGCGATGGGCGTGCAGCGCGCACAGGTGACCTTGCATGTGGGTGCCGGCACGTTCCAGCCGGTGAAAACCGAGAACCTGTCCGAACACCGCATGCACAGCGAGTGGTACGACGTGCCCTCGGAAACGCAAGCCGCCATCGCCGCCTGCAAGGCGCGCGGTGGCCGCTTGATTGCGGTGGGCACAACGACGGTTCGCACGCTGGAAAGCTGGGCGCAGACCGGCCTGACGAGCGGTGACACGACGATCTTCATTACCCCCGGCTTTGCCTTCAAGCATGTGGACTTGCTGTTGACCAACTTCCACCTGCCCAAGTCCAGCCTGATGATGCTGGTCAGCGCCTTTGCGGGCTATGACCACATCATGGCGCTGTACCGCCACGCTATTGCACAGTCCTACCGCTTCTTTAGCTATGGTGACGCGATGTTGCTGGAGCGTGAAGCCGCGTCCCCGCTGACCCAAAAGCTGTAAGCCACCACCACGCCGATCCACGCGCTTGCGCTTGGTTTTGAGGAAAAGTAGGGGGTAGGGGGCGGTAAAGTGGGGAGAATTTTGACTGGTTTGCCGCGTAGCCGGACTTGTGGTGACGGGTATTGACTTCAATATTGCGGGCATTGCGCCTACTGCCCGAGCGAAGTCAGCGCCGTATCTTCTCTCGCTGCGCGGCAAGGGGATACGCCGGGCTCC
>CAIQEX010000646.1 GCA_903870955.1 uncultured beta proteobacterium | reverse complement strand
TGAAAAGCGCACCACCCGCGCACGCAAGTAAGGAGAACACCCCATGCCTTGGACCCAAGACCAAATGGCCGCACGTGCGGCGCAAGAACTCGAAGACGGCTTTTATGTGAATCTCGGTATCGGCATTCCGACGCTGGTGGCCAACTTTGTGCCCGACCACGTGGAAGTCTGGCTGCAAAGCGAAAACGGCATGCTCGGCATAGGCCCGTTTCCCTATGAAGACGAAGTGGATGCCGACCTGATCAATGCAGGTAAGCAGACCGTCACCACCATCAAAGGCTCCAGTATTTTTGGTAGCCACGACAGCTTCGCCATGATCCGTGGCGGCAAGATCAATTTGTCCATTCTGGGCGCCATGCAGGTGAGCGAGAAGGGCGATCTGGCCAACTGGATGATTCCCGGCAAGATGGTCAAAGGCATGGGCGGTGCCATGGACCTGGTGGCCGGCGTCAAGCGCGTGATCATCCTGATGGAGCACGTGGCCAAAAAGAAGGATGGCACCGAGGACTTGAAGATTCTCCCGGCCTGCACCTTGCCACTGACCGGCGTCGGTGTGGTGGACCGCATCATTACCGACCTGGCCGTGATGGATGTCACGCCCGAGGGGCTGAAGGTGGTGGAACTGGCACCTGACGTCACGTTGGAACTGCTGCAAAGCAAGACCGGGGTGAAACTGATTTAAGCCTTCGTGCCCGGGGTAGCAACTCTGGAAATGGACTAAAAACCCTGGCGCATCGCGTTCAGGGTTTTTTTCTGGGCGCGGCACATCTGCTATGTTCGGTGCCTATGCAAATACATGGTTTTCGGGGTCTGGCACGCATCGCGTGTTTGGCTGCCTTGTTTTTCACTTGTTGGGCGTCTGCCAAAACCCCTGGCCTGGTCGAGGTCGGTGAGACGCTGCGCGAGGCCCGGATGCGTGGGCTGAATGGCCCGGATCGCCTGCTTTCACAGTACCGTGGCAAACCGCTGCTGATCAATGTCTGGGCCAGTTGGTGTGGCCCATGCCGGCAGGAGATGGGCTCGCTGGAACGCCTGGCTTGGCAGGACCAGGGCAAACGTTTTGCCATGATTGGAATCTCCACAGACGACAGTGAGCCTGCGGCAAAGCGTTATCTGCAAAATGCCAACGCCACCCTTAATCACTATATTGATCACGCTCTGGAGTTGGAAAATATGTTGGGTGCCGAACGCTTGCCGTTGACCATTTTGGTGGATGCCAAAGGTCGGGTACTGGCAAGGTATTACGGTGCGCGCGAGTGGGACAGTGCCGATGCAGCACAGTGGATCGACGCTGCGCTGCGTGGCAAGAAATAGCGCCTAAACTTTGCGCATGGAATTCAGACCCGTCCGGTACGTCAAGTTGTTGGCCTTGCTGACAATTTTGGCGATCATTTTTTCGGTGGGCTTTTTGCTTTGGGGCTTGCGTGATCGGGAGTTGAACCATGCCCATCTGGAGACCATCAGCCTGACGCGCATGCTGATGGAGCAAACGGAAAGGAATCTGGAAAGCACCGATATGCTCCTGCAAAGTATCCAGGAGCGGTTGTTAACCTCGTTCGGTGCAAAGCTTGCGCTGGACAGCGATCCGGTGCGGTTGTTACTCAGTTCCCGCGTTGCAGGCACCAAGCACCTGCGTTCCATTTTTGTGGTGGATGCGGACGGCATGCTGGTCAACTCATCCCGCGAATTGCCAGGGACGCCGATTTCATTGGCCGACCGGGACTACTTCAAGGCGTTTGCCGGGGGGCGACCAGACTTTGTTTACCTTGGCAAGCCCGTCAGAAGCCGCCTCGACAACATCTGGACGTTGACCCTTTCGCGCCGGCTTACCGATCGCGAAGGGCATTTGCGCGGCGTGGTGGTGGCGGCGATCGTGATTGACGATTTTGAAAGCACCTTGAGCGCAGTGCAGATCGACTACCCACGCCCGATCGGCATCTACATGATGGACGGCACGCTGGTTGCCAGTCTGCCGCACCGCGACAGTCTTATTGGGACGATAGCGCCCGAGTTGCGCAGTGACGATCTGCCCACCAAGTCCCAGCAAATCAGGGTGCTGAACAAGACCAATGAGCCAACCGGCAAGGCTTCCATTGCGATTGGCAAACTGTCAAGCTTCCCCTTATTGATCAGTGTGACCGATGCGGAGACTCTCAGTCTGGCTTCCTGGCGCGACACCGCTATTCCGATCGGCCTGGGTGCCGTGCTGGTGTGTATCTTTACCGCATTGATGGCGGCCTATCTGGTGATCAAGTTGCAGGGCAAACAGGCGCTCACCATGGCCTTGAATGCGGCCGATGAGCGCTATCAACACACCGTCAATTCGGTCATGGATGCGATCGTCGCGGTGGATGAAGACATGCGCATCATCATGTTCAACCCGTCCGCTGAAGCGATGTTCCGCTTGGAGGCATCGAAGGCACTGGGCCAGTCGTTGGCGATCCTCATGCCGCAGCGACTTCGGTCCTTGCATCATCAGCATGTACAAAAATTTGCCGCCAGCGACGATGCTTCAAGAGCCATGGCGCCGCAAATGGATATTTATGGTTTGCGCTCCGATGGCGTTGAGTTTCCGCTGGAGTCCACCATCTCCCATTCCATGATTGGTGGCAAGCTGCAAATGACCGCCGTCCTTCGCGACGTCACCGAGCGCCGGAAATCAGAATCCGCATTGCGCACGCTCAACACCCAACTGCGTGAGCTTTCCGCCAACCTTCAAAACGTGCGGGAAGAAGAGCGCAAACGTTTTTCACGTGAGTTGCATGACGACTTGGGACAGCGGCTGACGGGCCTCAAGCTCAGTTTGTCCTGGATGGCGAGTCGCCTCAAGGAAGGCAAACCCACCGCCGTATCAGACGTCGACGAGATGCGACACCAGATGGATTCGGCCATTGGGTCGGTGCGGCGCATTGCTGCGGAACTTCGTCCCCGCGTCATGGATGACCTGGACTTTAAAGAAGCCCTGACCTGGCAGACGAAGGAGTTTTTCAAACACAGCGGGATTCAAATCGAGCTGGATTTGGACGCTGCTGACAGAGTCAAGGAAGATGGCTTGGCGACCGCACTGTTTCGGATCGTCCAGGAGGCATTGACCAATGTGGTGCGCCATTCAGGCGCTGACAAGGTGCTGGTCAGCCTGCACCATGCCAACGATCAACTGACCCTGGTGGTGAGCGATAACGGCCGGGGTTTTGTCCTGGACGGTGGCAGCGGCGGTGTCGGACTGGTCAGCATGCGTGAGCGCTGCGGCGCCATAGGCGCTATATTTAATGTGAACAGCTATCCCGGCGCAGGGACACGGATTGAAGTTGCCGTGACGATGCCAGACCAAAATTCCAGCGAGCGTGCGACATGAAGGCAGAAGTATTGATTGCAGACGATCACGCCATCATCCGTGACGGACTGCGAAAAATTCTGGCCGATACCCATGATCTCGTGGTGGCAGGTGAGGCCGCCAATGGCAGTGCCGTAATGGAGCAGGTTCGCGCCAGGGATTGGGACTTGTTGATACTGGATATTTCCATGCCGGGTCGCAACGGCCTGGAACTGATCAAGTTGGTCAAGGCCGAGCGTCCCAAGTTGCCTATCTTGATATTCAGCATGCATCCGGAAGAGCAATACGCCGTGCGCGCCATCCGGGCGGGTGCTGCGGGCTACATGTCCAAAGAGGGTGATACCGACATGCTTCTGCCAGCCATGCGCAAAGTAGTGGGCGGTGGCATGTTTATCAGCCCCAAGGTGGCTGAACTGTTGGCGGGTGATATATCACCCCAAAGCCAGAACTTGCCGCATACCTTGCTCACGGACCGTGAGTTTGATGTTTTTCGTCGCATTGTGCAGGGCGTCGCCCTGACGGCTATTGCCGAAGAACTTTCACTGAGTGTGAAAACGGTCAGTACGCACAAAACGCACATCCTCGCAAAGATGAACATGTCGACACAAGTCGACCTCGTTCGTTATGCGATAGATCAAAAACTCGTCGACGAGTAATTGATTTAGGTCACCCGTTTCAAGGGGTGATCCGGACCGCTGCCGGGGTAGGAATATTCCTATGCCCAATACCATCCAGTTCCTATATCTGGATGCATGTCAATTTGAAACAATCTCCGAATCGTAAATTCTTGTAAACCTTATCTAGAAGCTTGCTTCGGAAAGAGACTCTCATGACCTTCAGCGTTCGCACCTCCTTCAAACTGTCGGCCGTCATGGCTCCGTTGGCAATGGCCGCACTCCTGGGCTTGTCTTGCTCCGCTATGGCAGCCGATGTGGATGCCGATGCAGCACAAGCGCTTGCCAAGAAAAACGACTGTTTCAAGTGCCACGCGATCGACAAGAACAAAAAGGGCCCATCCTTTAAGAAGACAGCCGCCAAGTACAAAGGCAAGGCCGAAGGCGAAGAGAAGGTCATCCACAACATCACCAGCGGCAACAAGGTCAAGCTGGAAGATGGCACCGAAGAAGATCACAAAATCATTGACACCAAAGACCCCAAGGCTTTGAAGAACCTGGCTCAGTGGATTCTTTCCCAGTAATCCACGCCACTTAAAACACCTATTGTTTTAACTGCCAGCTTGGCAAATATGGTTCACTAACATGCAAAAAAGCCGCTTTACGCTCTGGATCCTGGCGTTCATATTGAGTCTGTCCGGAGTGCTAGCGGCTTTACCCGCCTTTGCAGCCAGCACCGCTGCTGCAAAGGTTGCGGTTCCTGCGCCAGAACCCAAGCTTGACAATGCCACTTGCCTGACGTGCCACGATAGCAAGAAAGGCAAGATTGAAATGCCCGGCATCGGCGGCGACAAGCACACCGTCAAGGGCGTCAGCAATGACAAATACGGCAAAAGTGTTCACGCCAAGATGCAGTGCGTGGCTTGCCACACCGACATTGTGGATAGCACGGCATCCCACCAAAGAAGTACGGCCAAATCGCCTGACTGTGCAACTTGCCATGAAGTACTTTGGGAGGCAGCCAAAAAAGCGGGTGTAGGCGCCGACAAGCCCCGGCTTGAAACGGTGTCCAAGAACATTGAAGCCTACAAAAAGTCGTTCCATGCGCAGCCGGACAAAGACACGCCGTCTTTGCCCAAAGCTGATTGCACACAATGCCACGATACCCACGCGTTCAACGTGCCCGCAGACAAAACCAGCGAGCAATACGCCGAATGGCGCAGAGAGGTGCCTCAGCTCTGCGGCAGCTGCCATGACGAGCAACTAGAGACTTATTCCGGCTCGATCCATGGAACCGAGTTGCTCGACAAAAAGAACGACAAGGCGCCGGTGTGCATCAACTGCCACACCACGCACGAGATCACCAACACCTCGCTCAACTCATTCAAGCTGCTGGTGACGGAGGAGTGCGGTAGCTGCCACAAAGACAAGTTGGCCTCGTACCGCGACACCTACCACGGTCAGGCGAATAAGCTCGGCGGTGCCGACACGGCCAAGTGCTACAACTGCCATGGCAGCCACGGCATCCTGCCTGCGAGCGATCCCAAGTCCAAGGTCAATGTGGCCAACCGCCTCAAGACCTGCCAGGCCTGCCACGACGGCAAAAAACGTGAATTGGCCACGGAAGGTTTCGTTAGCTTTGGCCCGCATGCCAACGCCCATGACTTTGGCAAGTATCCGCAAATGTGGATCGTCACCAAGTTTATGCAGGGCCTGCTGATCCTGGTGTTCGCCTTCTTCTGGGCACACTCCGGTCTGTGGTACTTCCGCGAATGGAAAGATCGCAAGGAACGTGTGGCAGTGCCCCATGTTCGTATCGATGGCATCGCGCATGAAGAGAAATTCTTCCAACGCTTCCCAGTCGGCTGGCGCATTGCCCACCTGGCATTCGCCCTGATCACCATGACCTTGGTGCTGACTGGAACCTCGGCCCTGTTCTCGCAAACCAAGTGGGCACCCGTGGTGGCGTCCATGCTGGGTGGCACCCATGGCCTGGCCATCATTCACCGCGTGGCAGCGACATTGTTCATCAGCATCTTTGCTATCCACTTCGTATATGTGATG
>CAIQEX010000645.1 GCA_903870955.1 uncultured beta proteobacterium | reverse complement strand
GCTTTGAGTGGCAATCTGGGCAGCGCACAGGGCTTTAGTCTGGCGCCGTCGGCTGCGGGTCAACTCGAACTGCTGGCCCAGAAATCCGTCAGCTTGGCCAGCAATGCAGTGCTCTATTCCGGGATATCGGTATTGGACTTCGCACCCGGCAGCCTGTCCAACCTCACTGCGCCCAGCCTGCTCAACGCGACTGACCGCAAAATCATGACCGGCGGCGGCACCGGACTGGCCTTGCATACACCCGGTCAGTTGCATGCCGATGATGCGCAACCGGTGCGGGTCATTGCGCTGACCGGGGACATCAATGGTCAGGCCGATACCGTGGCCTCCCTGAACCTGCCCAAAGCGGCTGAGATTCTGGCGGGGCGGGATATTCAGGATCTGGGCTTCAGGATCCAGCAGGACGGCGCTGCGGCACAAACCCTGGTAAAGGCTGGACGCGACATCATCGACAGCACCAACCGCGACCATGCCAGCCCGGTGGCCCATGTGATGACCGGCCCGGGCTTGCTGACCCTGAATGCCGAGCGTGACATCGACCTGGGCAACGGCTATGGCGTGGTCACGCGCGGCAACCTCGACAACGCCTATCTCCCCGAGGGCGGCGCCAGTGTCATCGCGGTGGCCGGAGCGATATTGTCAAAATCCTATGAGGCACTGGGCGCACAACAAAAGTTGGCTAGCAACGCAACGCTGTTCAAGGATCTGGTGACCTACGGCAGCAAGGCCACACTGCCTGAATTTGACGCCGCGATCAGCGACGCATTTGCGCCGGACAGCATCACCGGTGGCAACATCAATGTCTTTGGCAGCCAGTTCAAAACCGAACAAGGCGGTTCTTTGGACCTGTTGACACCCGGAGGCTCGGTGGTGGCGGGTCTGGTGTCGGTGCCGATCTATCTGTCGTCCAAGCCTTCGGCTGATCTGGGACTTTTCACGGTCCGCGGTGGGGCCATCCGCTCTCTGGTGCATGACAACTTCATCGTCAATCAGGGTCGGGTCTTTACGCTGGGCGGTGGTGACATCACGCTGGTTTCGCAGTACGGGAATATTGACGCGGGTCGGGGCACCAAAACCGCGGCCTCTGCGCCCCCTCCCCTCTTGACCACAGATGCCAACGGCAACACCAAGATCGACATCGCCGGATCGATCGCGGGTTCCGGTATTGCCACTTTGCGCACCTCCGACACGCAGGACCCCAGCAACGTCTATGCGGTGGCTCCGCGCGGCATCTTTGACGCCGGTGATGCGGGTGTGCGCTCGACCGGCATTGTTGCGATTCAGGCGGCCGTCGTGCTGAACAGCGGAAATATTTCGGCTTCGGCCGGCGTCAGTGGTGCCGTTTCCGTGGATACCAGCAGCCCGGCCACGCAGGCTGCTCCCGCCAGTACAGCCACTGCGGCGACGCAGGACGTCAGTCGACAGGTCAATGCCACAGCCAAAGAAAGCCTGAACCTGGCGGTGGAAGTGCTGGGCCTGGGCGAGGCTACAGACGACAAGGCCAGTGATGCCCAAGAAAGCGATGAAGACCGGAAAAACCGCACCAAAAACAAGAAGCCGGCTAGCCCGCAGATTTAACCGATTTATATAAACCCAAGGCGAATGTGAAAATGAAAACTCTACAAAAGCTGGCCACGGCTTTTCTGCTGGCCATCGTGCTGAACCCGCTGCTGGCGCTGGCCGCTGACGATTGGGCGCAATCGAAAAAGCTGATCCTCGATACCACCAGCACCGGTGCCGCCACCGATGCAGTGGTGACGCAACTGCCGGTGCTGGTGCGCCTGCACAGCGGCAACTTTGTTTTTTCGGAGGCCAAAAAGGATGGCTCCGATCTGCGCTTTTTCGCCTCCGACAACAAGACACCGCTGAAGTACTTTGTGGAAAGTTTTGACGCCACCAACGAACTGGCGGTGGCCTGGGTGCAGTTGCCCAAGCTGGCCTCCAACGCCAAGACCGATGCCATCTGGATGCACTGGGGTAACCCGGCAGCCGCCGACGAAAGCGACAGCCGTGCCACCTACGATGCAGCCCAGGTGCTGGCGCTGAACTTCTCCGAGGCTGGTGGTTTCAAGGACGCCACCGTCAATGCCAACCACCCGCGTGAATCCAGCGCCAAACCCATGGCCCTGGGAACCGTGGGTGCCGGCGCCACTTTTGATGGCAGCGCCAGTGTCGTGATACCGGCCTCGGCCACCTTGAAACTCTCGGCCACCGAAGGCTGGACCTTTGGTGCCTGGATCAAACCCGTGGCGCTGGACAATTCGAGTCTGTTCAGCCTGGGCAGTGGCGTGACCGCGTTGCGACTGGAACTGGCCGATGGCATCGCCGTGGTGCGCCAGGGCGCTGGCAAGGCACAGGCCGGCGTGGCGCTGAAGCCCGGCGTCTGGCAACACCTGGCGGTGAGCTTTGCCGCTGGCAATGCGACTTTCTATATCGACGGTGTGGCCCATGGGGTCGCGCCCCTGGCGATGGCAGATGCTTCCGGTGACCTGGTGCTCGGGCAAGGTCTGCGGGCTGACCTGGACGCCGTCTCGCTGTCACATGTGGCCCGCTCGGCGGCCTACATCAAGGCCCAGGCATCCAACCAGTCAGCGGATTCGACCATGCTGCTGCCCGCCGATGACGCTGAAGGCGAGAAGAGCGTGTCGTACTTCGCCATTCTGCTGGGCGCGGTGACGCTGGACGGCTGGGTGGTGATTGGCGTGCTGGGCATCATGGCGGTGATCAGTGTGTGGGTAATGGTGACCAAGACCATCCTGTTGAATCGCTCGGAAAAAGCCAACCTGGCGTTTCTGAAACTCTTCAAGGACCACTCCACCGACATGCTGCACCCCGACCACAGCGTGGTGAAGACGCTCAAGCGCAAGCCCGAGTTGCAGGCTTCCTCGATCTACCAGATCTACACCGTCGGACTGGCCGAGATTGCCCACCGCTTCAACGCGCAAACCGAGAACGGACAGAAGAACCGCCTGTCGGGCGCAGCTCTCGAGTCGATTCGCGCGGCACTCGACGCCAACATTGTGCGGGCCGGTCAGCGCTTTAACAGCGGCATCGTGCTGCTGACGATTGCCATCTCCGGTGGACCCTTCCTGGGGCTGCTCGGCACCGTGGTCGGCGTGATGATTACCTTTGCCGCCATTGCCGCCGCGGGCGACGTCAACGTCAACGCCATTGCTCCGGGTATTGCAGCGGCCCTGGTGGCCACTGTGGCGGGCCTGGCGGTGGCGATTCCGGCGCTGTTTGCCTACAACTGGTTTGCCATCAAGATCAAGAACATCAGCGCCGACACACAGGTGTTTGCGGATGAATTCCTGACCAAGTCGGCCGAGCTGCATTCGGATTAACGGGGCAGCAGCGTGCAAATTCAGGAAGACAACCAGCCGTATGACGATATCAACGTCACGCCCATGCTCGACCTGGCCTATGTGTTGCTGGTGATTTTCATCATCATGACCACGGCCTCGGTTCAGGGTGTCAAGGTGAACCTGCCAAAGACCAAAATAGTCAACAACCTGGCCAAGAAGCAGGTCAAGGCGATCACCATCTCGCAGGCCGGCGACATGTACCTGGACACCTATCCGGTGAACGCAGAACAACTCGAGCAGCGCCTGAGTGAACTCAAGCGCGGCAACCCGGCGCAGTCCATCGTCGTCAAGGGCGACTCCCACACCCAATACCTCAAGGTCATGCAGGTGCTTGAAACACTCAAGCGCGTGGACATCACCGAAATCGGGCTGGCCACGAGCCGGGCCCAATAACCGACGACACAAGCGCCATGAAAGTCGAAACCGAAACCAAACCGTACGACACGATCAACGTGACGCCCATGCTCGACCTGGCCTATGTGTTGCTGGTGATCTTCATCATCATGACCACGGCCTCGGTGCAGGGCCTGAAGATCAATCTGCCCAAGCCAAGCAACAAGCCCAGCCAGGTGCAAAAAGAAGTGCGCATCGTGCAGATCATGCCGGATGGCGCCCTGCTGCTGAATGGCTCGCCGGTGACCTCGGCAGAACTGGAGTCGCGCCTTGCGGCGGCGATTGCCAAAGACCCCGAAACCCCGGTGATGATCAAGGGCGACCCGCTGGCCAACTACGTCAGCGTGGTGGAAATTATTGACATGGCGGGACGCCTGAACATTGGCAACGTGGGCCTGGTCACGGCGCGCATTGGTACCTGACATGGGCGCGCTGACTCGCAAGATTCTGCTTGGATTGGGCGCCCTGCTGGTGCTGGCGCTGATGGCCTATGGCGTCTACAAACTGGTGGCGGGAAAAACTGCAGCGACCCACAAGGCGCCAAAGATTTCCCTGATCCCCACGACGCCACCGCCGCCCCCTCCTCCGCCCAAAGAACCGCCCAAACCCGAGCCACCGAAAGAACAAAAAGAAGTCAAGGTGGACCAACCGGCCCCGCCCAAGGAAGCGGCACCGGCGCCACCGTCCCAGGAACTGAAAATGGACGGACCAGCGGGTGATGGGCCAAGTGCTTTTTCATCCGGAAAAATCACCAGTGAAAATTTGAATAACCTGGGCAGCGGTGGCCAGGTTACGCCGCCGGCGGTCAAGGGCCTGTTTGACCCGAACAAAAATTACGCCACCCTGCTGAAGGGTGAGTTGCAGCGTCACCTGCAGCGCAACAAGGACCTGCGCCAGCGCAGCTACCGGGTCGAGATGCACCTGTGGGTCGGGCGCGATGGCAAGGTGACCCGCCACGAGTTGATCGGCAGCAGCGGGGACACGGATATTGACGAAGTGATCCGGCAGACCGTCGCCGGCCTCACTGAATTCAGTCAGGCACCACCCGAGCGCATGCCGCAGCCCATACGCCTGTTGATTGTTACGGGCAACCGTTAAACCGCAACGCCATGGTTTTATTTTTATAGGTTTTCAAGATGACTTCCAAAACTATTCTTCTCCCCAAAGCAGCCGTCTCGCTGCTGCTGGCCGCCGGCCTGTTGTCGCACGGTGCCATGGCGCAAACCGCCGAGCGCGTTGAACTGGAACAACTGCAGGCCACCACCCAGGCTTTGCTCGAGGCGCTGGTCGACAGTGGCCTGCTGACCCGTGACAAGGTCAACGCACTGATCGCCGCTGCCAAGGCCAAGAGCAAGACCGCCCCGGCCGCTGCAGTGGTCAACGCCGAAGCACCGGCCGAGGTTGGCAAAGATGGCAAGAAGGTGGTGCGCGTGCCCTATGTGACCGAGGCCGTGAAGACGGAAATGCGCGAGCAGATCAAGAAGGAAGTCCTGGCGCAGGCCAAAGACGAACGCTGGGGCGAGCCCGGCGCGACACCGGAGTGGACCCAGCGCATCAAGATCGACGGTGATTTCCGGCTGCGCGAGGAAATGGTGCGTTTATCCAGCGACAACACCGCGCCCGGACTGGGCACTTTCGCCAAGGGTGACCTGACACGCGCTGCCGATATTGCCACTAATGTGGGCAGCAATAAAGTTGCCACCCCCAACTTCAATACCCAGGAAGACTATGAGCGCCAGCGTCTGCGCGCCCGCATCGCGGTTACGGCGAACGTGACGGACGAGGTCGCAACCACCCTGCGCCTGTCCACCGGCAACACCACCGACCGCACGTCGACCAACCAGACCCTGGGCCAGTCGTTCAACAAATACACCGTGGTGGTGGACCAGGCCTATGTGACGCTGAAGGCCACTCCGCAATTGACCCTGAGCGGCGGACGCATGCCGAACCCGTTCTTCTCAACCGATCTGGTGTGGGCCGATGACCTGGGCTTTGAAGGCTTTGCCGCATCCCTGAAGAAGCCCTTGTTTACCAACGGCAACGGCTTCCTGGCGGCGGGCTATTTTCCGCTCGCAACCGATGCACCGGGCACTACCAATTCACGCAGCCTGATGGGCGTGCAAGGTGGTATTGATGTGAAATTACCGGGCGGCGGCAACCAGCTCAAGCTGGGTGTGGCACTGTATGACTACCGTGGCATCGAAGGCCAGAAGGAAGATACGCTGGCCCTGAACGCAGTGCCCAACTATGGCGCACGCAATGAGTACCCGGCGGGCTTTCGCCAGCGTGGCAATACCCTGTTCCGCGTGAATGCGCCTGGCGACACCGGCACCAGCTATTACGGTCTGGCCTCGTCCTTTCGCGAACTCAATCTGACGGCCACGCTGGACCTGCCCAACCTGCTGTCCAAGCCGGTGCGCGTGACGGCTGACTATGTGAAGAACATCGGCTTCAGCCGCAGCGATATCAAGGACCGCACCGGTGTGTCGGTTGACGATGGTTCCGACACCGGCTATCTGGCCAAGGTGCAGATGGGGCCCAACACCTTGCGCCGGGGTGACTGGAATGCCTCGTTGGCTTACCGCTATCTGGGCAGCGATGCGGTGCTGGATGCCTTTACCAATTCGGACTTTGGCTTGGGCGGCACCAACACCAAGGGCCTGATCTTTGGCGTGAACTATGGCCTGTACAACAACACCATGGTGTCGGCGCGCTGGATGTCATCGAATTCCATTGACTCCTACGCACCCGGTTCACAGCCCAACAGCAAGCTCGCGGTGGACACCCTGCAGCTTGACCTGACGACGCGTTACTAAGAAAGCTGGCGACCATGAAAACATCCGCTGTCATTCGCATCGGCCTGCGCACGGGCTGTGCCGTTTTAGCGCTGCTTGCCGCCTCCGGCATGGCGGCGACCGACGACAAGAAGATTGCGCGTGCGCAGCAGGAACGTATTCAACGCATGCAACAGGAGCAGCAGGCACTGCAGCAGGAAAAAACCCAGTTGAGCACCGAGAAGGAAGAGACCGAACGCAAATTGCAAGCCGCCAAATCGGATCTGGAGCGTGCACGCGCCCTGGTGCGCAAAGAGTCGGCCAAACAGCTTGAACTGGATGCGGCACAAAAAGAAAAAGACGCTGCTGCGGCGCAAATGGCCGCGCAGCTGAATGCGCAACTGGCGACACTGAACGCCGACCTCGCGGCGGCACGGCAGCAGTTGCAGAGCACGCAACAGGCGGTGGTGCAACTCAAACAATCACAAGCCACCAGCCAACGTGAAATGGATTTGCAAAAGACCGCTCTGCAGTCCTGTGAAAAGCAAAACCTCGGGCTGTACCAACTCAACACCGACTTGCTGACGCGCTATGAAAGTGCCGCCACAAAACAGAGCAAGGGTTTGCTGGGCGGCTTGCTGAATCCCTTTGGGCAGGTGCGCCTTGAAAACGAAGGCTCCACAGTGCGCGATCAACTCGATGCGCTGAGGGTCGACGCAACGCGCGCGCAGTAACCCGGTTGTCAAACAGGGGCAATCGTAATGTCACATTGATTGACTAAAGTCTGCCCTCTCGTATTGATAATAGAAAGCTTTCCATGTCGACCCCACTGCGTCGTCGCAAGTTGTTTGCGCACGGCTTCACGCTGCTTGAATTGCTGGTGGTGATTGTCATCATCGGGCTGCTGGCATCGTATGTCGGCCCCAAATATTTTGCGCAGATCGGCAAGTCCGAAGTCACTGTGGCCAAGTCGCAAATCGATGCCTTGTCCAAGGCGCTCGATGCATTCAGGCTTGATGTGGGGCGCTACCCCAGCAATGAAGAGGGCCTTGTTGCCCTGATGAAGCGGCCTGATGCGGCTGCCGGCTGGAATGGCCCCTACCTGAAGGCGGACATTCCTCTGGATCCCTGGAAGCACGCCTACCAATACGCATTCCCCGTGGGCAATGGCGATTTCAAGATCAAGTCTCTGGGCAAGGACGGTCGTGTCGGGGGCGCTGACGAAAACGCCGACATCAGCAACTGATCAGGCCGGGCTGTGAAATACCTTGTTCGAGCGCTCACTGCGGAGCAGCAGTTGACCGACATCCGTGTGGATGCGGTCGATGCGGCGGACGCACGCCGACAGATCGAACAACGTGGTTTGTATGTGGCACAACTAAGTGAAGAAGGCGCGGGTCTGGCGGGCCTGCTGACGGGCCAGCGCACGGACCGCACGCCGCTGTCGCTGGTGCTGTTCAGCCAGGAATTGCTGGCCTTGTTGCGCGCCGGACTGGGCATTGTGGAAGCCCTCGAAGCACTGCTTGAAAAGGAAGGTGGCGCGGCCCTGCGTCCGGTTCTGTCGCGCCTTCTGGAAGGCCTGCGCGATGGCAAACGGCTGTCGGTGGCGATGGCCGAACAGCCACTCATCTTTCCGCCTTTGTATCTGGGCATGGTGCGCGCGGCCGAAGGCACGAGCGATTTGCCACGCTCGCTGGAACGCTTCATTGCCTACCAGGGGCGCATTGATGCCGTGCGTGCCAAGGTTGTCAGTGCCGCAATTTATCCGGCGATTCTGATCAGCGTTGGCGGTGCCGTGAGTTTCTTTTTGATTGCCTATGTGGTGCCGCGTTTTGCCGAGGTCTACAAGGGTGCCGGGCGCAAGTTGCCCTGGATGTCGGAGCTGTTGTTGCAGTGGGGCGAATTTGCCAGTCGCTATGCCACCGGCCTGCTGCTCTTTCTGGCGCTGTTGGGCGTGGGCATGGCGGTGATGTGGCGGCGCTTCAAGGCGCTGGGCGGTTGGTCACTGGTCTTGCACCGCATTCCCGGTGTGGGTGAGCGCGCCCGCATCTATGAGCTCTCGCGCCTCTACCTGACGCTGGGCATGCTGCTGGAAGGCGGCATTGCGCTGATTCCCGCCATGGACACGATTGGTGAAGTGGTGACGCCCGCAGTGCGCACGCGTCTGTTGCTGGCGAAGGCGCAAATACAGTCCGGCGTGCCGCTGTCAGAAGCCTTTTTGGCCCAGCAGCTGACCACGTCGATTTCCATGCGCATGCTCGCCGTGGGCGAACGCTCGGGCGATATGGGCGCCATGTTGACGCAGTCTGCGGAGTTTTACGACGGCGAAATCACACGCTGGATTGACCGCTTCATGCGCAGTTTCGAGCCCCTGTTGATGACCGCAATCGGTCTGATTGTGGGTGTCATCGTGGTGCTTTTGTATATGCCGATCTTTGATCTGGCGGGAAGTTTTTGATGACCGTCACGATCGATTTTTCCATCCACCACAGAGCCCGTGAACTGGCGGCCAAATCCAAGCGCAGCCTGATCAATGAGCTGGTGGATTTGTCGGGCGAGGCGCCGCGCGAATTGTTGCAGGCGCTGGCGCATTCCTTTTCTCTGGAAGTGCTGGAGACGGCCGACATGCTGGCGTGTACGCCGGCCTTTGAACTGCTGCCACTGGCGCGCGCGCTGCAGCGGCATTGCGTTCTGTTGCATGCCGAGGCGGGGCAAATTACCGGTGTGATTGCCGACCCCTTTGATGTCGATTTGCAAACCTGGATGGAAAGCTGCCGGGGCGGTCCGGTGCATTTCAAACTGGCCCTGCAGGAGGACATCCACGCCTGCCTGAGCAAGCTCGAGGAGACCGCCCGCGCCACCGACGGCATGGGTGCCAGTGGGGAGGCCGAAGGGGTCGACGCACGGGCCGTCGCCGTGCTCTCGCTGATCACCATGAACGAGTCGGCCAGCCCGGCCGTCAAGCTGGTGAATTCGATTTTGTACGACGCGCTCAAGGTCGGCGCGTCGGACATTCACATTGAATCCACACCCGGCGGTTTTGCCGTAAAGTTTCGCATTGACGGTGTCCTGGACCAGGCCCTCACCGTCAATGGCGTTGAGACGGCTGAACATGTGGTCTCGCGCCTGAAGGTGCTGGCCGAGTTGGACATCGCCGAGCGACGGGTACCGCAGGACGGCAGTTTTATGGTCAAGGCCGGCGTGCGCGATATCGACATGCGTCTGTCCATCATGCCCAGCATCCATGGAGAAGATGCCGTCATCCGGGTCCTGGACAAGCGCGCCATGATCGAGGCCTACGGTGCACTGACGCTGGACGCACTTGGTTTTGATGCCGAGTCCCTGGCCGCGCTGCGTGCCTTGGCCGAAGAAGCCTATGGCATGCTGTTGGTCACCGGCCCCACCGGTTCGGGCAAGACCACCACGCTGTATGGTGCGCTGACCGAAATTCATGACGGTCGCAGCAAGATCATCACCATTGAAGACCCGGTCGAATACCAGTTGCCGGGCATCCTGCAGATCCCGGTCAATGAGAAAAAGGGCCTGACCTTTGCCAAAGGCTTGCGCTCCATTCTGCGGCACGACCCGGACAAGATCATGGTGGGCGAAATCCGCGACCACGAGACTGCCGAGATTGCGGTGCAGTCCGCCCTCACCGGCCACCTGGTGCTGACCACGGTGCACGCCAACAATGTGTTCGATGTGCTGGGGCGTTTTACGCACCTGGGCATTGACCCCTACTCCTTTGTCTCGGCGCTCAACGGCATTTGGGCGCAGCGCCTGGTGCGCGTGAATTGCCCGCACTGTTCGCAAAGCTATGTGCCGACCGACCAGGAACTCAAGCTCATGCGGCTGCAGCGCGCGCAGGTACAAAACTTCAGGTTCATGGCTGGGGTGGGCTGTGGCGATTGCCGTGGAACGGGCTACAAAGGACGTCGCGCGATTGCCGAAATACTGGTGCTGACCGACGAGTTGCGCGAACACATCATCGACAAGACACCGATTCGCCGCATCAAGGAAATGGCCCACCAGCAGGGCACCCGCAGCCTGCGCGATTCCGCCCTGGTGCTGGTGCGCAATGGCGAAACCACACTGGCCGAAGTCAACCGGGTGACCTTGCATGCTTGACTTTGTGCGCCCTGGACACTTGGGTCTGGCGCTTGCGGCCAACCGCATCGTGCTGGTGCAGCAGCGCGGTGGCGGCAAGGGCAGCAAGGGCCGCAGCACCGTGATGGGCCAGTGGCAAGGCGAACCGACGGCGCAGGCCGCAAGCGATTTGCCAAAGCATTTGGCCAATGTGCTGAGCGCCGCCGGTGTCTCGAAACAACCGCTGCGCGTGGTGCTGGCGGATGCTTTGGTGCGCAGCTGGACGGTGCAGCCACCCACCAACGCCAGCCGGTTGCAGGACTGCGAGGCGGCCGCGGCGATGCGCTTCAGCGCCGTCTTTGGTGACAGCCCGGCGGACTGGCTTATCCGTGCCGACTATGACGCACGCCATGCTTTTCTGGCCTGTGCCCTGCCACGCGCGTTACTGGCTGCGCTGCAGCAGGTATGGCAGGCGCAAAACCTGCACCTGCTGTCGCTTGAGCCCGAGTGCGTAGCCCTGTGGAACCATTGGCAACGCAGTTTGCCCGACCAAGCCTGGTTTGGCATTTGTGCCGATGACGCCCTGCTGCTGGGCGTGGTGGTGGCGGGTCGCCTGCAAGGAACACGGCGCCTGCCATTGAACGGGCCGGAGTCGAGAAAGAGCGACTGGCTGGAACGGGCACTGCAGCGCGAGGCTGCGCGCTTGAATTTGCCAGAACCCAAGGCCCTCGGGCTGTGCGGCAAGGTGTCCTCCGAATGGACGGGCTTGCATCCGCGCGGACTGCGCTGCACGGTGATGGGCAACGTCTGTGATGCCACCAGTTTGTTTGGGGTAACGCCATGAGACCGTTGGCCATTGATTTCGCCCCCCACACTGCGCGCTCGCTGTGGTACCGGCTGCCCCGGTCGGTGCTGCTGTTGCTGGTGGTGTCGCTGGTGATGTCGCTGGTGGCCGGCTGGAACATGCTGATGCTGGCGCAACAAACCGCGCAGGTGCAAGAGGCCTTGGCCATGGTTGGCGAACATGACAACGCACCCGTTGAAAAGGTCCGCCCATCGGCCGCGCCAGAGGTCACGCCGACCCAGGCAGTGTCCGTCAACACGGCCATCAAGAAGCTCAATGTGCCGTGGGAAGAACTGCTGGACTCGCTCGAAGAAGCGGCGAATCCCAAAGTGGCGCTACTGGAATTGCGGCCCGATACCGTTTCCCGGCAACTGCTCGGCGTAGCTGAGGCCAGCAATAGCGATGCCATGTTTGCCTATGTGCACAACCTCAAGCGCCAGCCGATGTTGACCACGGCACACCTGATCAGTCACCAGGT
>CAIQEX010000644.1 GCA_903870955.1 uncultured beta proteobacterium | reverse complement strand
CCGTGTCCTTAACACCTCCGTCCCGCCACGACTCTTGATCGTCGTTGGCTATATTAATGCGATACAACAGGTTTTTGCCTTCGTCCAAAGTGCCCGTACTGTCTAGACGGGTACGGTAAGTTCCCCATGACCCAACTTGCTGCTCTATAGAGTGGTAGGACTGCTCGAGCGGCTTCTTGGTCACCACGTTGACCACGCCGCCAGGCTCCATACGTCCATACAAAATGGCCGCAGGCCCCTTGAGCACCTCAATGCTATCTACGTTAGCCATCTGAACCAACGCGCCCGATCCCTCAAACCGAACCCCGTCAGTCAGCAAATTCGCACCTGCGTTATTGCCCGGCCCCCCCATTGGAGCAAAGCCCCGCAACGTAATCTGCTCCCCAGGAGTAGCGTACATGATCGCTTTGCGCGATGACACCACGCCACTGATGTTGGCCAAGGCCTCCGTCAACGTATTGGCCTTCTGGTCATCAAGCACCTGCGGAGTAACCACCTGGACATTCATAGGCGTTTCCATAACTGGCGTATCTGTTTTTGTCGCGGTCGATGCGATCGACGCAACGTATGCGTTCTCATAACTCTTATTGCGGACTTCAATCGGCTGAGCGACTACCTCTATCGGGGAAAGTTGCGCGGATTTACCCTCCGGGTCCGTCGCCACTGCACTTAGGGCACTGGTAGCAGTGGTCTGCCCGACGGGGCTACGCTCGATGACGACCGCATCGTTTGCGACTGCGCGGTAGCGCAGGCCGCTGCCAGCCAACAGTTGCCGCAACGCTTCTGCCGGGCTAAGTTTGCCTTGCACGCGCGGCGCTGTTTTACCCGAAAGCAGTTCGGCGGCGTACAGGGTCTTTAAGCCACTCTGCTCGGCAAATTTGGCTAGCGCGGCGGCAAGCGGCTGGGCTGCGATGTCGATGGCGACCGATGTGCTCGGCTGTGCAATGGCGAATTGCGCGGCCAGAAGGCCCGCAAGCAGCGTCAGACGCCAGGGGCTTGGGCTGCGATGGTTTTTGGCTGGGGTCATGTGCTCACTCCGTGTCAGGCAGGATTGCTCTGCTCTGTAAGACGGTTCAGCACTGTCGGCTCCGTCACATTTTTTCCCCTCTATTAGGGATTGAACGGAAAGTTCGAGAAACTTTTTGCGGAAATCGGGCTAACTATGGGCTTCGCAAGCTCACCTGAATCAGGTCAGGCGCAACCCGCTTGGCCGTTGCTGGATAGCCGGCTTGCAGTAGGGCGAGCAATTTGTCCAAGTCGCCACTGGCCAAGCGCCCAGACAATCGGTAGCCCGAGAGCCGCGCATCCATTTCGAAATGTACCGAGTGGTAGCGCGCAAACTCTTTAAATACATCGGTAAGCGGTGCATCGTGAAACACAAGCTGGCCCTCTCGCCAGGCGGTAAGTTCTTCGACGCTTAAGGCCGGTGCGGGAAGCATATGTCCCTTGGCATCAAGCGCCACGGTTTGGCCCGCATCCAAACGGTGTGGCGAGTGACCACCCCGCTCAAATACATCAACCTGCCCTTGGCTCACCGCCACCGATGAGCCGCGTGATTCGCTGCGTGTCCAGAACACGGTGCCGACGTCGACAATGGTGACCGATTCAGTGGTCACGCGAAACGGGCGCGGATCGCCATGGGCTACTGTGAACAAGGCTTCTCCATCAAGAAGCTCGATGCAGCGACACACCAGACTCGTGGTGATTTTGAGGCGGGTATGGGTGTTGACATCAATGTGTGACCCATCGGGCAAGAAGATAGTTTCCATTTGCCCACGCGAAGTCTGCACAAAGCGCGGTTCATCAAAAGCACCCGGGACTGCTCGCAACACCAGCGCTGCGACAACTGCGAGCGCCATTGCCCCGACAGGCCACGCCGCCACGCGCCAGGGGCGTGCGCTGGGCGACTGCAATATTTGACGTGCGCGCTGCAGGTCTGTCTGTGCCAGATCGCGAACACAATCGAGACCTGTCCACAATTGCTCGGTATGAACCCAGGCCGCTAAGTGCTCTGGTGCGGCGTCTAGCCAGGCCTGCAATGCCAAATCGTCGCCCGCCGTCCATTGGCCGCTATGACGACGCTGTAGCCACACCAATGCATCGCGTTCAGCAGGTGAGTTTGTTTGAAACATCAAGGAATTATTGTCTTGTCTGGGGTTATCCCATGATAAGACGAGTGACAGAGCCTGGCTCCGTCACTTCAGGCCCTTCTTTACAACGGCACGGTTACAGGCGGCCAAAGCACGCAGGACATGACGTTCCACTGTTTTCTCCGATATGCAGAGGCGCTGCGCAATCTCGCGTTGGCTGAGCCCGTCAAATCGATTCAGCAGGAACGCGTGGCGACACACCTCAGGTAGAACCTGCAGCGCATCCCAAAGGTGATTCGCCTGCTGCCGCGCTTCGATGATGCGTGCCGGGTCAGCCGTTTGATCTGCGATGGCCTCGATGTTGGCGCAATCGACGTGGACTGCAGATCGCACCCGGTTGTAGTCGTGAGCATCCGTTGCCAGATTTGAGCCTGTGCGGTAGAGCCACGCGCGTGGATTGGAGATTACCTGCGTCTGGCCCTGCTCAATGAGCCGGACGAACGAATCTTGAACCATGTCTTCGGCGTCATGCGCACCACGTCTGCCGTGCAGAAAGCGACGCAATTCGTTGGCGTGGCGCATAAAAATGTCGGCCAATGAATTGGTTTCGCTGTCCAGCGCAGGCGTGCCCGCAGGTTGCAGGCTACTCATGGCGCCATCTCCTTCCCATGG
>CAIQEX010000643.1 GCA_903870955.1 uncultured beta proteobacterium | reverse complement strand
GGTAATCACCGATATATAGGCTCGCATAGTTATCTTTGTATGACGCAGTGCGCAAGATCTGTGTAGATATACAACAACACGGTCGTTTCAGTCGTCCGGATATCCGATACTTGCAGGCAATAAGAAAGGATCGGTCTGATGCAAGGGGATTTTCTGTTGCGGGCGGAGTCATGAGTACCTCCAACTACCTCACCACCCGCGATGCCGCCGCGCTGCTCGACGTGTCCGTGCCGACGGTGCAGCAGTGGGTCGAGCGTGGAATGCTCAAAAGCTGGAAGACCGATGGTGGGCACCGCCGTATCGTGCGCGACTCGGTTATGGAGTTGCTGCAGTCGCAGCGCCACAAGGCGGAACTGGCGCAGGCTCCTTATGTCATGCCGGTGCTGATTGTGGAGGACGACATCCACCTGATTCAGCTCTACAAAGTGCACCTGGCTTCCTGGCCGTTTGGAACCACTCCCTACATCGCACCCAATGGTTATGAAGGCCTGGTGTTGGTGGGTGAAGTGCGCCCCAGGCTGTTGATCTGTGACCTGCGTTTGCCAGGCGTCAATGGTTTTAATGTGGTGCGTGGTCTGTGCGGAATCGAGCGCTTCAAGAACATGGGAATCGTCGTCATATCCGGACTGCCGGTGCCGGAAATCGATGCCCACGGCGGCCTGCCCCCGCGGGTGGAAGTGATGGGCAAGCCGGTTGATTTTTCCCGACTGAAGGACATCGCATTCAAGCTCTGGGAATCTGGCCCAGACTAGTTATTGCCGCTTCCTGGATGCCCTTGGCTTTTTAAAAATGAAAGGCAACTTTCATATTTATTGAGGGTTTGACCTTGCCTGCACGGCGTATTCCAATATCAGCTATTAGCTGCCAAAACTTTGGCGTCAAAGCGAAATTTTGAGGGATGTCGTTGGAACACGTCCTATCGAGATGGGGCGTCTGCCGTGCGATAAATGGGTAATCAAACAATGAATGACAGTGACGAGAATGTTGCGCAGGTTAAGCAACAGAAACCCGAGGCAGACGCCCCCCCTAAAGTCTCTACGCAAGGAATAACTTCGTTGTCCGAATGGGCCGAATTCAGTTACCTGATTCAAAAACTGGATGGCGAATATGCAGACACTTTTGGGGTTCCTCTGGACGCTCCAGATGGCTTTAGTTTGGAAGCGCCCCAATCCAGTAAACGCTGACACGCCATGAAACAAAATGTCAGGCAAGTGGATACGCAGAGTCTGGCAGATTTAAGTGAGTCGCGTCGCGCGTGTGTGCTGATCGTGGACGACCAACCGCTGAACATCGCAATGATCAAGATGTTCCTGGGGAATCAATACCGCGTACTCACCGCGCATGGCGGCACCGAGGCCTTGCAACTGTGCAGCGCCCATTTGCCCGATCTGGTGCTGCTCGATGTGATGATGCCGGATATGAGCGGCTTCGAGGTTTGCAAGAGTCTCAAAAAGAACCTCGTCACCCGAAATATCCCGATAATTTTTGTGACGTCAAACCATGGGCCGGATGAAGAGGTCCATGGCTTAAGTCTGGGCGCGGTGGACTTTATCGCCAAACCAGTGAATCGGGTGGTCCTGCAGGCACGTGTGAAAACGCAGATTGTGCTGAAACGCCAGGCCGATCAGTTGCGCGAAAACCGGGCCCGTCTGTTGCTTGCCGCGAGTGTTTTCAGCAATGCGCACGAGGCGATTGTGATCGCCGACTGGCACGGGAATATCAACGATGTCAATGAGCCCTTTTGCCAGATCACGGGTTATTCCCGCGAAGAGGCGCTGGGTCAAAACATCGGTTTTTTGTTGCCGCTGCAGGGCCGGGACGAATTCATGCAACAGGTATGGGTGCAGGTGCAGGAGTCAGGCAATTGGCATGGGGAGGTCAGCAAGCAACGCAAGAACGGGGCGCTCTATGCCAACTTGTGCACCATCAGCGAAGCCCAGGGTGCGGACGAATGTGAGCCGCACTACGCTTGCTTTTTTTCCGACATTACCCTGATCAAGGATTACCAGCATCAGCTTGAGCACATTGCTTACTACGACCCGCTGACCGGTTTGCCAAATCGGGTCATGCTGTCTGACCGCCTGGGGCGGGCCAAATTGCAGGCGCAGAGGCGCAACCGGTCACTGGCCATTGTCTACCTGGATCTGGACGGATTCAAACCCATCAATGACCGCTTCGGCCACCAAACGGGGGATCAGTTGCTGGTCGGTGTGGCGCACGCTTTGCGCGATGCGTTGCGGGCGGGTGACTCCATTGCGCGCTTCGGCGGGGACGAGTTTGTTGCCTTCATTGCGGACCTGGAGAATGCTGAAGAGTGCATGCCCGTGCTACAGCGACTGCTGACCGCCGCGGCAACAACGGTCCACGTTGGGGAACTGTCCCTGCAGGTATCGGCCAGTCTGGGGGTGAGCATTTATCCGCAGGACGACGGAGACATTGACCAACTGGTGCGGCATGCCGATCAGGCCATGTATCTGGCCAAGCAAAGCGGCAAAAATCAGATCCAGTTTTACGACCCGGCCAAAGAGGCATCCGTCAAGGCACTGGGTGGCACGATCGACGAAATTCGGCTCGGGCTACAGAACCATGCCTTCGTTCTGTATTTCCAACCCAAGGTGAACATGAAGACCGGGGCGGTGGTCGGTGCCGAAGGCCTCATTCGGTGGAACCATGCCACACGGGGTGTGCTGACACCGGGTAGTTTTTTGCAGACCATTGAGAACCATGCATTGAGCATTGAACTCGGCGAGTGGGTCATTGCGAGTGCCTTGCAGCAAATGGTCGATTGGTCGGCGCAAGGTTTGTATTTGCCAGTGAGTGTCAACGTCAGCGCCTTGCAACTGCAGCAGCCTGATTTTTTACAGCGCTTACAGGCCCTGCTCCTGGCTGCGCCAGCGTTGCCAGCAGGCAGCCTTACCCTCGAAATACTCGAGACAACCGCGCTCACGGATCTGCAACGCATGACCGGCCTCATGGCGGAATGTGATCGTCTGGGTGTGGGCTTTGCCCTGGATGATTTTGGTACCGGCTACTCGTCGTTGTCATACCTTAAATCACTGCCCGCAAGAACCTTGAAGATTGACCAGAGCTTTGTGCGCGACATGTCCCATGATCCGGATGACCTGGCCATCGTCAAGGGTGTGATCGGCCTGGCACAGGCGTTTGGCCGACAGGTGGTCGCCGAAGGAATCGAGTTGCTGCAGGACGGCGAAAGTTTGTTGCGCCTGGGCTGTGAATTGGGTCAGGGCTACTTTATTGCCCGGCCCATGCCGGCCCAGGCCATCGCGGCCTGGGCGCGCAACTGGCAGGTGCCGGAACGCTGGCAGAAGCAGATTTATGTGCCGCGTGACAGTGCCGCGCTGCTGCGCACCATGGTGCAATATGCGCCGGTGGGCATTTGCATCATCGACGCCCAAGGCATTTTCCGGGATGTCAACGCGTGTTACTCCGCGATCTTTGGCTATAGCCGTGAAGAATTGCTGGGGCAGATGTTTACCATGGTATTTCCACCAGAGCGGCGTCAGCAGGTGTATGCACTGCATGAAAAATTCATGACAGAAGGTGGCGAATTGACGGGCTCCTGGATGGCTGTTCGCAAGGACGGGCACGGCGTCCCGATTACCGCCGAATCGATACGGGTGCCGGGCGACGGCGATGTTTACAACCGCTTGGTCTACGTGGTCGCAGCCATAGCACAATAGGCGCTTAGGGGGAGGATGGATGGATGCTTGAATTACTGGACCGCAGGCGCTTTAGCGATGGCGAGCTTATTTTCCAAAAAGGGGAGACCGGCGACTGTGCTTACCTGATCGAATCGGGGCAGGTCGAGATCTCTGATCCGCAGCTCGGTTGCGTGCTGGCACGCATTGGCGAGGGCGAGTTGATCGGAGAGATTGCACTGATCGATCAACACCCGCGCACGGCCACCGCGCGCGCTGTGCAGGATACGGTATTGATTGAAGTAAAGCGCGAACGGGTGGAGCAACTTTTGCTCGACACCGACCCCATCATTCGCCATCTGCTCAACGTGGTGCTCAGGCGGTTTCGCAACATCAGCACCTCCAGTGCTGGCGGTGCTGGAAGTGCTGGCAATGCATTGTTGCCTTACGCGCCCCCAATGGCCGACACGGATACGCTTCAAGTCACGGCGGCACAAAAGTTGACTCTTTTGCAAGACATGAACCATGCGCTCGAGGCGTCCCAGTTTGTCTTGTACTACCAGCCCATTCATTACCTGGGTGACCAAAGTCTGGCGGGCTTCGAGGCCTTGATCCGCTGGAACCATCCCACGTTGGGGTTGGTGCCACCCTTGGCTTTTCTGGGTCTGGCAGAAGAGACCGGGTTGATCAAGAGAATTGGCTTGTGGGTATTGGAGCAAGCCTGCCGGGACTGGCCGCAACTGCGCGGTTTGATCCACCGTGAAAAGCCTTTCATCAGCGTCAACGTCTCGGCTAGACAGTTGGCCGATGGGCTGTTCGCGACGGATGCCATTGACATTCAGCGCAAGTACCAGATGCCTGCCGCTGAACTGAAGCTTGAACTCACCGAATCGACTTTGATCAAGAGCCCGGTCCAGGCCCAGGAACAACTTGCGCAGTTGACAGAACTCGGCAACTCGATTGCGCTGGACGACTATGGCACGGGTTTTTCCACTTTGGAGAATCTGCAGAACTACCGTTTCCACACCATCAAACTGGATCAACGTTTCATTCGCGAGATGCTGAATTCGAGTCTGAGTTTTCAGATCGTCATGAGCTCGGTAGACCTGATTTGCACGCTCCATATGGACGTCGTGGCAGAAGGCATAGAGAGTCCTGAACTGGCCCGCATATTGACCGCCTTGGGTTGCCAGTTTGGCCAGGGCTATCTGTTTGGAAAGCCCAAGCCGCTGTCGGCACTGCTACAGGCGCCTGATGCCTGGGACCACGCCAAGCGCGCCTAGGCCACGCACCTTCAGGCAGCGAGCCGCGCCGCGTTGGCTGCCGATGGAGGCAGCGCATGGCGTCGCTTGCGAATCGCCACCACCGGCCCATTGACGACCGAATTTGCAGGCATCAATTCCTGATGCTTGAAGGTTCTGCCCGTATCCTGTGCGAAGGCTATGGCAGCGAGTACCTCATTTCGGTTCAGGGGCTCAATCATCGAGCCATTGACTCGCAAATAGCGGCCCTCCGCGTCCTGGCCCAAAAGACCAAACTCAAGGCCCAGACGCACCACACCAACAATTTTGAGCGACTTCGGCGCGGCAACAAACGCCTTGATCGCCGTACTGCCCAAAACCACCCGCATATTGGTATTTTTCATATTGATATTCATGTCGCCGCCATTCAACTATCTATTACCAGGTACTTTTTGTGTCTATTCCACTTCATTGCGGGTGACTTTATGGGGTGTCAAGAACCGGGTCAAACCGCGAAAATATTTGAAACCTGGCTTTCATATTTATGGGTTCAAAGCGAGGCAATGGTGGTAACGTTGGAACTCATACGCAACAGGTAAAAATAATGCATCTGGAGAAGGTATCCGAGTCCAACAGGTCGAACTTTCGTTCTCCCACATCGGTGCTGCTAGTCGACGACGACGACTTTGCGCTGGAGACCATGCGCGACGCTTTGGCTCCCCTGATGCTTTCCTCCATTGCAACCGCCAGCGATGGATTGGCTGCCCTTCGGCAGCTCAAGTCCAGTGTCCGGCTACCCGACCTCCTCATCTGTGATGTCTACATGCCCAATATGGATGGCATTGAGTTTCTTGACCAAGTGGGGCAAATGCAATTCAAGGGGGGCGTTATTCTGGTTAGTGGCCTGAATATCGAGATGCTCGCCTTGGCGCAACAAATTGCAATTGGCAGTGGTTTGCAGGTGCTGGGTGCGTTTGTCAAACCAGTGGCCCAGTCGCAACTTTTGGCTGCGATAGGGATGCCTCCCAAAGTCTGAAGCCGCATGATGCACACACGGGACAACGGGTTGGTTCTGGTCGTCGATGACGACAATTTCCAGTTGGATGTTCTGGGGCAGCAATTGCATAACCTGGGCTGGGAACAGGTTTTATTTGCCAACTCGGGTCAGGCTGCGCTGCAGCTATATGACCAGCATGGGTCGCATATCCGCCTGATCTTGAGCGACTTGTCCATGCCCGACATGGATGGTCTGGTTCTGATGCGGCATTTTGCAAAGCGCCATCTGGATGCCGCCATCATTCTGATCTCCGGGGTCTCGGACGAAATTCTCAACAGCGCGGCCGGTCTGGCCAGCGCCCATGACCTGCATTTGTTGGGTGTTTTAGCCAAGCCTTCCACCATCGAGAGTCTGGAAGCGTTGCTGACCAAAATGAATGCGCCCTCCACGACACCCCGGCGCAGCCATGCCGCCTCCCTGTCACCGGAGCGCTTGCGCGAAGCCCTGAAGCAAGGCGAGTTTGTGCCCTGGTACCAACCCAAGGTGGATGCCATCACCGGGCGACCGCTGGCGGTTGAGGCCTTGGCCCGCTGGCCCGCAAGTTTGTCGGCTGGGGCGATGGTGAGTCCCGGTCAATTCATCCCGGCGATTGAAAGCGCAGCGCTTTCTGACAATTTGTTTTACGCCATGGCCAGTCGCGTGATTGCCGATTTGACGCGCTGGCGCGGCGAGGGTCTTGAAATCAAGGCCGCCATCAACCTGTCGATGGACAGCGCCTTGAATCTGGAAATGCCCGAGACGCTGCACCGGCTGGTGCTGGACAGCGGCTTGCAGGCCCATGATTTCATCATTGAGGTGACGGAAAGTCGTTTGATGGTGCAACGCTCTCTGGCCATGGAAAGCCTCACGCGGCTCTCTTTGATGGGCTTCAAGCTTTCCATTGATGACTTTGGCACCGGCTATTCCAGCTTGGTGCAACTGGTGGACCTGCCCTTTCGCGAGCTCAAGATCGATGGCAGCTTTGTGCAGCGTTCGATTCTGGAAGAAAAGGCCAGCACCATTCTGCGCATAGCGGCCACGCTGGGCAGCAACCTGAAAATGGCGGTGACCGCCGAAGGCGTTGAAACGGAGGAGCAACTTGAGGTTGTCAGGGCGTGTGGCTGTGACACTGTGCAAGGCTACTATATAGCCCGTCCCATGCCATTCGAGGCGTGCTCCGAGTGGTTGCATCACCAGGCTCTGAAGAACTGATCAAACTGGCTTATCCTAGCTCCTACATCGACTTAAGAATTTGGTTCTGATGCCATCTAGTCCGCAAACCCTTTTTGACAATTCGTCTGGTGCAACCGCAAACTCGTGGGCTTGGGCCAGCGTGCCGTTCCTGCTGGTGGCCCTGGCTGCCCTGCCGCAATGGTTTGAAGGTGCCTGGGTTACCGGTTTGTCTTTGGCGGGCGTTGCACTGGTGTCGGCATTTACGGTGTGGCGTCTTCTACAACGCGAGGACCCGGCGGGCAACTGGCAGGGGGCAAACCCGTCACAACAGGCGGGTACCCATGAGCAGGATGCGGTCAATCTGCTGCTGGATGTGTTGCCGGCCTGGCAGGAGCATGTGGCGATTGTCAAAATGCAAACCGAGCAGGCTGTGGAACGCCTGACCACCAGCTTTGCCAGCGTGCTGGGCGAGTTGGATAGGGCGGGTATTGGACATGCCGAACAGGCGAATGCCCAGGAGGACCGCACCATCAAACTGCTGGCCCTGTGCGAGCGAGAGTTGCAGCCCGTGGTGCAGTCTCTTTCCAGCATGATTGAGGGCAAGGATATTTTGCTGGCCAACATACGCAACCTGTCCAGGCAAACCCTGGAACTGCAAACGATGGCAGCCGATGTGGGCAGCATCGCGGCGCAGACCAACTTGCTGGCACTCAATGCCGCCATTGAAGCCGCCCGTGCCGGCGAGTCAGGGCGCGGCTTTGCCGTGGTGGCAACCGAGGTTCGCATGCTTTCGCAGCGCTCGGCCGAGACCGGTAAACGCATTGGTGAGCGTGTCGGGCAGATTGCGTCGGTCATGAACACAACGCTGAACACGGCCGAAGAGGCGACCCGGCAGGACAGCAATTCGGTGAGCTTGTCGGGTGAATTGGTGGAGCATGTGTTGAGCCATGTGCGCAAGCTAGGCGACTCCGCGGATGCCATGAACCAGCACGGAATGGTGGTGCGTGGCGAAGTCGAACAACTCCTGATTGCCATGCAATTTCAGGATCGTGTGTCGCAAATTCTTGAAGGTGCGCGCAGCAATATGCAAATGATGGAGGAGACTCTGCAGCAGTTGGCTGACGCGGGGGCACCCACTTCGCAAGACTGGTTACATGCCTTCAATCAAACCTCTCGCATGGATGAGCAGGTCTATACCGCTGCCCGGCGTTGAACAAATCAGCCCATGAATAGCCCTAACTCCCCTATTGCCCCTGTTGCCCCTATTGCCCCTGCTACCCCGGTTTCCAAACAGCCCGTCGGTCGCACCCCTTTGCGGGTGCTGGCGCTGGACGATGACCGCTTTCAGCTCGACTTGCTGACCGAACTTTTGAAGTCGCTGGGCGTGTCAGATGTGACGGGTGTGACCCGTTCGGCAGAAGCGCTTCATGTGATCGCCGCAAGGCCAAACAGCTTTGACCTGTTGCTGATTGATCTGCACCTGCCCGGAGAAGATGGTTTTCAGTTTATGGATGGCCTGTCCAAGCTTCACTACGCCGGCGCGATGATCATTGTTTCCGCCCAATCACAGGACGTGGTGCACGGCGCGTCCCTGGTGGCCCGGTTGCGCCATTTCAACTTGCTGGGTTCTTTGCCCAAGCCGGTGGAACGCGCGCCGTTGGCGGCGCTCATCAAGGGCTTGCTGTAACCGTGGCAGAGCCGACACCCACCCAAGGGCCCACGCCTGCCCGTCAAGGCGCATCCGGTGCTTTTGACGACGCCACGCTTGC
>CAIQEX010000642.1 GCA_903870955.1 uncultured beta proteobacterium | reverse complement strand
GCTCCGATGGAGACGGGTTTTGATGTGGTTCTGATGGATATTCAAATGCCGGTGATGGATGGTTATGAGGCCACCCGCCTGATCCGCAAGGTACCGCATCTGGTCAACCTCCCGATCATCGCGGTCACAGCCAATGTGCTGGATTCAGACATCGCCCAATGTCGTGCTGCTGGCATGAATAACCATGTTGGCAAGCCCTATGACCTAGACCAGCTGGTTGGGGTGATTTGTGGTGCCATTGGCCGGTCTGCGGGTGCGCCCGATTCGAGCCCTGCCGTGGCACAGACACCTGCCGCGCCAAGCGCCGAAATCCAGCCTGCCAAGCAGCCTTCGCAGGTGTACTGGGTTAGCACCACCGCACAGCCAACCGAAGCCGAGCGCGCTGCTTTACTGCAAAAGGGCGTGGCTCTGAACGTGCTTGAATCCGTCGAGGCGCTGGCCTCGCTGCGCGAAACCAATGCACCTGCCGGCCTGCTCGTGGTGGACCAGGCGATTGCGACCAGCCCGGAGCTGCGTGCATTGGGCACCGGGCGCACGGGTGTTAGCATGAAAGCCATGCCGGTAATCGCCTTGGCTGAAGTGGCCACAGAAGTAGAAATGCGCGAATGCATGCTGGCTGGGGCAGTCGACATGGTGCCGCGCCAATTTGCCCTGAACTGCCTGAACGCGTTAGGTGCAAGATACCTGGATGAGCAAGGTCAACCGCGCGCGGATGTGCAGCGAAATGTTGCTGCAATTGATAGTCAGCATGCCATGCAGCACATGCAGTCTGATGTCACTTTTTTCGGCAGCCTGTTGCATGCATTTTATGAAGAACTTCCAGGACGAAAGAAACAGTTGCAGGACGACTGGCTGCACAAGCCACAGCAGATCAAACACCATAGCCATGCACTCAAAGGCCTCGCACTCACTCTGGGCTTGCACCACTTGGCAGAACTGGCCAGGCAGGTCGAAAGCCAATCGGCATCGGGCGCGCGTCTGGAGCCGGAGCTGCTGGCCCAACTGGAGGGCGAGTTGCAGTCCGCTGGTTTCCAGATTCTGCGCTGGCTGCAATTGCATCGCGACGTGTTGGAGGTGACGCAATGACCGCTGTACAAGCCGAATCGGTGCCGGATGGCATTCTGCGCATTTTGCTGGTCGATGACGAGCCCATAGCGCGCCTGATCTTAAGTCGGCCCCTGGTGGAAATGGGACATCAAATCACCATGGCGGTGAGTGGAAATGACGCCATCCAGATTCTGGAGAAACAGAGTTTTGATTTGATCCTGCTGGACATCGGCATGCAGGATGGTGATGGCTACATGGTGCTGGAGACTCTGCGCCGCACGGAGTCGGCGCGCTGGGTGCCGGTCATCGTGACCTCGGGCCACCAATCCGAATCACAAATCTTGCGGGCGTTGGAGTTGGGTGCGGACGACTACATGACCAAGCCACTCAATATCGGCTTTTTGCACTCCAAGATACGCAATTTCCAGCGTGTGATTTCGCTGCAGAATCTGAACCTGACCCTGCTGGAAACGGTGATGCAAAAGCAGCAATCACTGGAAGACCGCATCGCGCTGGAATTCGAGTACAGCGCGCGCATCCAGAAGACGCTGCTGTTCGGCTCCATCCCGTTGGCGCCGGGTGGCATTTTTACCTCGGCGCGGGCGCAGGCGGCACAGGGTATCAATGGCGACTTCATCGAGATCATTTCGGTCTACCCGGACTCGGTGGACATCATCATTGGCGACGTGATGGGCAAGGGGCCGCTGGCGGCAATTTTGGGAGCCGACGTGAAGCTGCAGGTGCAGCGGCAGATTTCCAACCGCCTGACAACCAACAACGCAGAGCGTTTTTCGGTGGCCGAAATCGTCAATGCCATTCATGGCACGCTGACGCCCAAGCTGATTGAACTGGAGAGTTTTGTCACCTTGCTCTATGCCCGTCTGGACAAGGCCGCTGGTACGCTCACGGTGGTCTGTTGCGGGCATCCGCCCTTGCTGGTTTTAAACAATGGAGAAACCCATTTCTTTGGCGATCCGAACCTGCCTTTGGGTGTTATGGCGGACGAGGTGTATGCCGAACAGCAATGCGAGATCGCAGCGGGCGCCTCCGTGATCAGCTATTCCGATGGACTTTCAGAGGCCAAGAATTCCCGGAGTGAGGCCTATGGAGAAGCGCGCCTGATACAGGAACTTGCGCCCTACCACCAGTCGCCATGGGGCGCAAATGCGCTGGTCGAAATGGTCTATGCCTCGGTGCTTCGGTTTGTCGGGGATCAACCCCTGGCCGACGATCTGACACTGGTGGTGGCCAAGGTTCCGGATGCGGGTGCGCTGCCGTACCGCTTGCGCCTGGCACGCCAGGTCAGCCACATTGGCGAGTTGCGCGGGTTTATTGCAGACTTTGCGCGTGAGCACCATTTGACCGAAGACCTGGCCAACCGGATTACGCTGGTCGCCGTGGAAGCCTTTACCAACACGGTGCGCCACTCCAGCAGCGAGATCATCAATTCATCGATCGAGGTGCAAATCCGCAGCCTCGACGACACGGTCTGGTTGCTGCTGGAGGCGCTGGGCCCGTACTTTGATCCGGTGCGTGATCCCAAGCAACCCACCGAGCCATTTGATATCAACCGTGAAGGGGGGTTTGGCCTGCACATCATCAATGCGCTGGCCGATACCTTCAACTATTCGCATGCTGCGGGTGTCAACCGCATGGGGTTTGGTTTTTTTGTTGCTGCCTAAATGACAGCCTATGTGGTTTTTGTGGCCCTGTTCGTGGCGGCCTATTACGTAAACCGGCATGGGTTGGAGCAGGTTTTTCTGATGGTGTGGATTCCCATCTTTCTCTACATTCCCTTTGCATTCACGGCCCATATCCCGATGGTGCCCATACGCACCTTTTCGCAGGCCGCCATCGTTCCCATCCTGTACGTGCTCTTCAAGGAGAAGGGCCACCTGATCCGGCTGGGGCGACTCGAGCTATTGATGGCCGTGTATGTGGTGCTGCGCGTGGGTGCGGACTTCAATAGCCGCGGTTATAAGGATGCGCAGAACTACGCCTTCTACATGCTTAGCTGTCTGGTGGGGCCATACCTGATGGGCTACTACATCATCAACAGCCGGCGCATGGACATCAAGACCGCGAAGATGTTTGTGTTGATTTTTCTAACTTTCTTCCCGATGTTTATATTCGAGGCAAAGTTCTGGATGAACCCGATTTTCAAGATCATGGGGCCCCTGTTTCCAGACGCTTTCAGTGGCCTTTCCATGCGCTACGGCATGGCGCGAACGGCGGGCGCCTTCGAGCATCCGATCCTGGCCTGCATCATGATCATCGCGGTCTACCGCATGCACCGTTGGCTTTGCTGGGCCGGCGAGTGGAAGGCCAGACAGGAGGGCTGGCTGGGGAAAATTCAGGGCTGGTTCAAGCCTTTTCCATTTAGCTTTGAAGTGCAGATCTCCATCGTATTGATCTTCATGGCGCTGTTGACGATTTCGCGCGGGCCCTGGATCGGCGGTCTGGCCGCAGGCGTGCTGGTGGCGGCAGGCAATTTCAAGAATCGCAAGCGTGCCCTGACCATTGTCTGCCTGCTATTTGTGCTGGGTGGTTATGGCGGAAAGATGGCGTTGGATGCCTACATTACGCCTGGTGAGGGGCAGGAAATTGCACTCGAAGCACAGACCATGCTGTACCGAAAAGTCATGGTTGAGCGTTACACCGAGTTTTTGATGGATCGCATGTGGACCGGTTGGGGCCTAACTACGGTGCCCACCATCAAGGGCATGGAGTCCATCGACAACGCCTTCTTCCTCATGGCTCTGCAGCACGGCGTGATCGCGCCACTCA
Organism: uncultured beta proteobacterium; assembly: GCA_903870955.1. Taxonomy (GTDB): domain Bacteria; phylum Pseudomonadota; class Gammaproteobacteria; order Burkholderiales; family Burkholderiaceae_C; genus Allorhodoferax. Next base: position 7,988 of record CAIQEX010000642.1, on the reverse strand, counting down.
TCTTTGTCATGATATTTCTCTACGCTATCGTCTCGCAATTGACTTTCGGACTGAAGTCGCCGCCGGGCGTGGCGCCTCTGGGCTTCACCTTTGCCGGCATTTATCTGATGTGCTTCTTTGCGTTTACCTCGGTCTATATGGGTGCGCAAACCGAACCTCTGCTGTTCCTGCTTTTGGGTTGGGGTGAAGGAATCAAGGCACGCAAGCCCGAGTCGAACGATTCCGGCGCGCCGCCCATTGACGTGCCTGGACACGGCTTCCGGCGGGTGCTGGTCTAGGCGCTAGCACCTCGAACTGACCCTGTATTGCTGGGCCGTCGCCTGATTGCCAGAGCCTGATTGCGCGGGTGACGTGCGCCTTAGTGTCGTGCGCCGCGCCGCCACTGTTGCAACCGCAGACACAGCAGGCTCCATCGCAGTGCGATTTGTGGGCTGCTCATAAAGTGGCTGAATCTTCCGCCGGTAATGGTCTCCACCAATTGGGTACGGATCGGGTCGCCGCCGCTTTCCACGGGTACACGGTTGACGATCAGGCCCACCGCATCGGGGTCCAGGCGTTCGAGTTGTACCCGCGCACGCACCACATCCGCCTTGTTCAAGACTTCGGCTTCGACAATCAGGAAAACCTGGCCGATCGCGTCAATGAGTAGCTCGGCGTCGGCCGAAGGCAGCAACGGTGGCAGGTCGATCAATACCATATCAAACTGCTCACGCCAGGTGCTCAGCGCGGCCTTGAACACGTCCATGCGTTTGATGCCGCTCTCGGTCGAAAGGCCGTACGGCACGACATTGAGTTGCAGGCCGAAATGGTGTTGTGGCGTGATGGCTTTCTGCGCCGTGGTTTTGCCAATCATCAGGTCGGTCAGGCCCATGGCGTCCGAGTTCAGCGCCGAGGCTCGGGTGAGCGAATCGGCGTCAATGACCAGGGTACGAGAACCCAGTTCAACCAGGGTACGCGCCACCTCCAGCACAGTCGAGGTGGTGCCACCGCCCACCTTCACCGAGGAGAAGCTATAGACATTGCGCGCGCCACGCGCCTGGTTGCGGCGCAGGGTTGAGGCAAAGCGCCTTAGTTGGTCGTTGATCAGGATACCGGTCGCGGCATCGCATTCCTCCACAAACCAGGCGGCCGAAGGAATCTGCATGGCCTTCTCGGCATCGCCAACGGTGATCACGCGTTTGTCCAGGAAGTCCATGGCCAGAGGCACGAGCATCATCAATGCCATGCTGGCCAACAGCAGACCCAGAATCACTTTGGTCTTGCCAATGCCTTGCGGGGTGATGGCTGGCAAGGCCGGCGTGATCAGACGGGTAAAGCCGAATGCGCTGCTTTCGGTTTGCAAATAGTTGGTACGACTCCGGATGTCATTGAGTTCCTGCTCGCGTTTTTTAATCTCGCTGGTGTAGCGCATGGCTTCACGAAAGCTGCCGGCAAATTGCGATGCCTGGCCTTGAAATTGATTCACGCTTTGGTTCAACTCCCGCTCGACCTGCTGGGCTTGTTCCAGCGTGGCAACAAAGCGGGAGCGGGTATTGCCCAGGGCCGATTTTTCGAAGTCCGATTCGATGAGTTGCAGACGCTTTTTAAGGTCGGCCATTTCTTCCAGCGCCGGCTTCTTGGCCGGGTGCCCGTCTTGCAAACCGCCGATGACGTGCATCAATTCTTCATTGCGCTTGATGACTTCATTGCGCATGGATTGCAGACCATTGTCTTGCAATCGCATTTCCAAAACCGAACGACCGGATGCGGCAGGCACTTCTTTTTGCCGTTCAAACGCGGCCAGGGTGGCTTGGGCGCGACTGCGTTCCAAAACGGCTTGCGCCAGTCTGTCCCGCGCCAGCGCCAGGATTTGGTCATACGGGTTTGCGCCGCCTTCTGCAAAGGTGGTCAGACCCAGAAAGGACGCCAAGGCGTTACGGCGGTTTTCGAAGTCGGTGATTTCGCTGCGAAGCAGGGCAACTCTTTCGGCCAACACGTGGCCGCGTTCGTCCGCACCATAAATTTGCTCGTTGCGCGTGGTTTCCAAAAATGAATCCATGACCGCATTGACGATTTCATGCAAATCTTCTTTCTTGTCCGAACGCATTCCGACCCGGACCATGTAGGTGTCGGGAATGGCAAAAACATAAACGGTCTTTTGCAGCCGCTCAATGCATTTGCGCGAATCTTCTGAAGGCAAGCGCGGGTCTATGCCTTTTGCCTTCAGGGCGATCAGTGCGCGCTCCAGCACGTCGTAGCGCAGCAGCGAGCGCGACAAATGGTTGACGAATTCGCGGTACTGCGAGTTGGACTGCAGTTCCAGGTCCTTGTCCGCCGAAATGATCTTTTGATAAGACGGCGAAACCTGAAACACCGCTTCGGCGCTGTAGGTGCTTTTGACGGTGAGCATCACCACCGGAATACCGATGAGCAGCAGCGCCAGTGCCACGATGACGCCTACCAGACGGTAGCGTTGCCAAGCTATGCCAGGGCGCAGACTGCGTGCGGGAGAGGCTTTGAATTCGGGGACTTCCATGTCAACTCTCAGACCTTGCGCGCGGTTCGGGTCCAGCCCGATTTGCGCTTAAGGAAATAGCTCACGTAGACCGGCAGCTTCCAGGCCGCATAGAGTGGCACGCTTAGCAGTTCTCGCAGACTGAGCAACTGGCGGGCGTGGTTCAACCAGGCCAGCGTGATCGCCACTGCCAGTGCCAGCGCCGAACACACCGAAACCAATGCCGCAAATCCCAGCGCAGGGCTTAGGCAGTAGCCGATAACGAACAACGGCAAGCTGATGACCAGACACAGAAAGTACAGCGCCAGGGGAGGCACCACAAGGTCCATGGCCAGCACCCATGTGGCAGCGCGTGGGCGGCGCACAAAAGCGGCGAGCAGGCGTGGCAACTCTTGCGTCAGGGTTTGCAGGTGGCCGTGTTCCCAGCGGGTTTTTTGCGTGCGGGCTACGGCTGCATCCCGCGGGAATTCGCTCGTCACCCGGACTTCTGCCAGGAACTGGCAAGGACGACCGGCGATGGCCATGTCCACGCCCAATTTCATGTCTTCCGCAATGTGGCCGGTTGCCAGTTTCGCACCGGCCGCCAAGTCCCAGGGCAGGGCCATGCCAGTACCCATCAGGTGGCAGGCGCGACCCAGGCGAAAGCTGCCTAGCGGGCGTACCTGGTTTTTCACCAGCCAGGCAAATTCGAGCATGCGTGTGCGCAAGCCGGCGCCAGCCGGGGCCAGCATCAGGTCGAGCATCTGCACGGGGCATTGGGTTTGTTGGCAGCGTTGCGCCAGGGCCTGAATGCCGCCCTCGCTCACGATGCAGTCAGCGTCCACCACAATGATTACATCGGGCGCAGCATCGCGCAGGGCGTCTACACCAAAGGCAAGGGCGTAGCCCTTGCCGCGCAAAGAGGCATGCTGGCGCTCCAGCACTTCGGCTCCGGTGGCACGCGCCAAAGCGGCCGTGTCATCGTTGCAATTGTCGGCAATCACCAGCAGACGGTCACCAGGTTGCAATTGGGCTTGCAGGGCGTGCAGGGTCGGCAAGACATGCACCGATTCGTTGTGGGCCGGCACCAGAATGGCCACGCGCACGGCGCTTGCCGGGTGCGTGCCACCTGCCGCAACCGGTCTGCGTTTTCCGGCGGCTAGCGTCAGCAGCAGCAGGCAGCAAGCCGGGATGGCCAGCAGGATTGCCATGCCGCTAAGCAGCCATGCCATAAACATGAAGGCCGAAGTGCCGATGAATTCCATGTGTCTACCCTTTGGTGGAAATGGGTCGCCAGCATGGCAACCATTCGATACCCAAATGGTAGGAGGGAGGGCTTGCTTAAGTGTGGTGGAAATGTGAAATCGGGTGCCGCCGTGCCGCTCAGGATTTGGCGGCTAAGGCGACGACGCCCCAAGCGCCTGCGGCACGGTGTTTGGCTATGCGGTGCCCGATGGCAATCAGCGGCGTCTCAATCAGGTACAGGCTGAGCGTGGCGCAGGCAAAGGCTGCAACCAGATTGTGGGGGAAGGTTTGCAACAGGCCCAGGCCAAGCGCCCGGTCATCCGCCCAGACCAGAAATAGCTGTTGCCACAGGTAAAGGCTGTAGGACAGGCGCCCGATGTAACGAAAGGCCGACGTTTCCAGCACCCGCCCCGGCAACTTGGCGCTGTGCATGACGGTGCCAAGAATTAGCAGGGGCATCAAAATCGCTTTCACGCTGATGAGCAGAAAGTTGAGCTTCCAATTGGCGTCGGGCAGCGCTTCCAAAAACAGCAACACGAAACAAAGAAGGGGCCAACTCGCCGGGACCGAGAAGAGCTTCTGCAGGCGCACACGCCAAACCGGATCGGCATAGAGCAAGGCCACACAGACGCCCCAGAGAATGCCATCGGCCTGAATGTCGGTGCGGCCCCAAAATGCGGCGGCCGACGCATGGGTGATCTGGTATTTGAAATCCACTACGCGCCACAAGGCAAGCACCAGCGCCAGAGAGACCACCAGCGCCAGCCGGCGTGGCCCAACGCGCAAGAGCAGGAAAGCCGCCGGCCACAAAAAGTAGAAGTGCTCCTCCACCGCCAGTGACCAAAAGTGGCCAACATACCAGCTAGGTTCAGCCGTGGAATAGTTGGCGGCAAAGAACAAGGTGCTCAGCCAGCGCCCCAGGCCGATGTCCAGGATGCCCGCCATAGACAGCAGACCCACGACGAATAGAAAGCAGACTGCAGCCGGCAGGATCCGGAAACTGCGGCGGATATAAAACGCAGTGAGTGATATGCGCCCAAAGCGCGCCTCTTCCTCAAGCAGTTTGCTGGTGATCAGGAAGCCGCTGAGTCCAAAGAAGAGTTGCACACCGACCAGCCCGACATGTTTCAAGCCTGCCAGATCCCCTGGCAGTGCAAAGGGGATGGCGTTGCGGATGGACTCAGACGCATGGGCAAACAGGACCAGCGCAATGGCCACGGTGCGCCAACCGTCCAGGGTGGGCAGGTAGGAGGCCGCGTTGCGGTTCGTGTGGGATGTGGCGAGGGACATTTCAGCGATTTGTTTTGCGTGGCTTGATAACAGCCGGTACGCCGACAGCAATGCTGTTGGCGGGAACATCGGTGATAACCACCGCGTTGGCACCGATCAGCACGTTGTCACCGATGCGAATATTGCCCAGCACCTTGGCGCCCGCGCCGATATCGACGTTGTTGCCAAACTGGGGGGCGCAGGGTTCACTTACACGGGACAGGCCGATGACTACGCCATTGCGAATCCGGCAATTGGCGCCAAAGCGGGCAAAGCCGCTGACCACAATGCCGCCCGAGTGTTCGATGACAAAGCCGCTGCCAATCGGCACCTCACAGGGCAGCTCGATGCCGGTGATGATCTGGATGAATTTGTAAAGCACCTTGTAGAGCAGCGACAGCGGCTTGCGCAACAAGGCGGGCCGCACGGCGTAACGCCAGCGTCCAAAGCGGTACACCAGAAGCGCCCAAAAGCCCTGTGCCCCCCAATCGCCGCCATGGGCGGCGAGGTCCGCCCGGATGTTCTTAAACATGGCCATAACTCCGAAGTATTTCCAGCCCGGTAGCCAGTCCGGCCAGGCCCAGTGACGCAGCCTCCGCCCAACTGGCCAGGCTGTGGTGCCACCAGGTCGCGTTGAGCGCAAGGTCGATGTAGTGAAAGGAAACAAAGCGCAACAACAACAGCGCCAAGGTGCCTGCCGCGCCCGTGAGCAGCATGCGCTGCAGCACCGAGACGTGGGCCTGTTGCGGATGCTGCCGCTGTCGACTGGACTGCCAGACTTTCGCTGCCAGCAAAGCTAACGCCGCCAAGGCCAGCAGCTGAAAAAAGCGCCGCTCTTCGTAGACGTCGTGTGCACGGGAAAAACTGCGCGCCCATTGCACCCACAACACATCGCCTTGCACCAGGCTATTTGCCGCCACCAGCAGGTACAGCGGGCACAGCAACAACCAGAGCTTGCGCAGGCGCGCGGGTGTGCGTTGGGCCATGCCTTGGGAAGTACCCAACAGGAAACAGACCCAGGCGGCGAGACCAAAAGCCAGCGGCTTAAGGGTATTCGTCAGGGTTCCCCAGTTGCCGTCTCCCACCAGGGATTGCAGCAAATCGCTCATGCAGCAGCCTGCATGGGTTGTGCGTTGCCCATCAAGTAGGTGCTGACGGTGGGTGAGCGGGAGATCAGCTGTTGCAGCACCACCGGGCCGAGCAGGCCGGCCGGCACGCTGATAAGCAGCACCGGCACATGCGTGTCGATTGCCAGAGCATGCAGGGCCATGCGTGTGGCCGAGGTGAAGAAGACGTGAAACAGATAGATCGCAAAGGAATAGTCGCCAATGCGGGACAACAGCGTGTTTCGCAAACCCAGCGACCAGAAGCCCGAGGACAGCAACAAGCCGGCCAGCAGCATGGGCGCCGAGAAGCGCTCCAGCTCGGGCAATTGCAGCATCTGCCAGGCCACCAGCAAGGCCCCCAAAACGATACGCAGGAGGCCGGTTTTGGGTTGCTCCTGACGCGCATCCCATTGCAGCCGGGTCAAGCCCACGCCGAGTAGAAAGTAGGGCAGCAAATAGGTGGCTCCGAGCACGCTGAACCAGATGATGCCGGGATGCGCCAGATACACCACCACGCTGGCCGCAAAGTAGATCCACCAGCTGCGCACACTGCGCAACGGGAGCACGGTTTCGGCCAACGCCAGGCAGCAAAAGATCAGGAACAAGGACTCCAGAAACCAGTAATGCGCCACCGGGACGATATGCAGCAAATACAGCTCGTCGATGCGGTAATTGCTGTTGGGCATGGCGTATTGCACCAAGGCGAACAGCGTCCCAACGCTCAGCATGGGCCAGAGCAGGCGCGCGGCCTTGTTGCGCACCAGGCTCCAGCCGCGTTTGCTGCTAAAGCCGTACATGGCACCGGCCACCAGACCAAACAGCGGCATGCGCAACGCCACCAGTGCCTCGGTCAGCTGGCGCAGCCAGCCGTCATGGATGCGAAGGCCCTGGCTTTCGGTGGCCCCAATAACGTGGTAGACCACCAGCAGCAGGCAGGCCAGGCCCCGCAGGGTTTGAACTTTGGTGGCTTTCATTCGAGCACCAGATGCTGTACGCCAGAGAGATGCAAATAGCGGCGAATAGCCGCAGGCGTGTGGGTCAGGCGCAGGCTCAACTGCCGCTCGACCATGGATTGTTCCAGCAGCAGCAACAGACCGACAAAGGCGCTGTCCACGCTGCGTACCTGCGCCATGTTCAGCACCACGTTGCCGTAGCTCTTCTCGACTCGGGTGAAGATGTCGCGAACGGCTTGCAGGTTGCCGACATTCCAGGCACCACACAAGTGGACCCGTTGCTGGCTTCCCTGGCAGCTGTACGCAACGGATGCATCCGACAAGTCCTGCGCGCTGGGCTTTTGCAAGGCTTGGTGCAATGCCAGGGGGAGCACGCGCAAGGCCAGCACGCGCAGAAAGGCCAGTCCATCGTTGAGGTAGCGACGCACGAGCGTAGTTTCTTCTTTGGCGCGCCAGACCCATTCAAGGCCACAACGCTGCATCCATTGGGGCGCGCGCTGGACATTGCCAGCGACGAAATTGATGACCGCACCCAAGTGCCCGATGACCGGCGCATCAATGCTGTTCCTGTTGCGGCGAATCCAGTGCTGGCCCTTGGCAGCGCCCAGTGCCACCACCACCATGTCCGATTGGCTCTGGTTGATGCAGTCGATGAGTTCGTTGCGGCTCATTTCTTCCGTGTTGACAAAGCCTGGATAGATGTAGCCAGTGGGTAGCACCCCGGTCGACTGCTCACCAATGGCAAGACAGGCAGATTGGCCGACGCCCTTGGGTCCGCCAAAAAAGAAAATTCGCCACAGGCTTTGCGTCTGTTGACGCAGCCGATCGAAAAGATCCGAGCCACTGACGCGTTCACGGATGGGAATGTTGAGTAGTTTGGCCACCCAGACCAAGGGCATGCCGTCGGCCAGGCTGAGGTTGCTCATGCAAACGGACTCCCGG
>CAIQEX010000641.1 GCA_903870955.1 uncultured beta proteobacterium | reverse complement strand
CAGCTTGCTGCCCTCGTGGTAGGGCTTGGGCGGTTTGCCGTCTATGGAGACCAGGGCCACGCCACGGCCTTTGCCTGAAGCAATGATTCCGGTCAAACGAAAGCGGCTGGCCGCGTCGGGTTGGGCTGTTGCTTCCTCAGTCGCAGAACCCTGACCTAGCAACTTTGCCACCACAGTGGCGTTGGCGGGAGGCAAATCGTCGCGCACCTCGGGTAGGGGCAAAACGGGTCCGTTGTCATGGGTGGGCCAACGCAAAATCCAAAAAACCGCCGAAGCCGCCAACAACAGGGCGAGCACAAAGGCTGACAGGCGCGGCATCCAGGGTTTAGAGGTGGTTAATTGCATATTCGCGATTATCATCGTGGCGCACTTGTCCCAATGGGTACCCTCCATGAATTTTGTTTCTGCATTCTCCCGCCGCACCAGCCGGGGCTTTACTCTGATTGAGCTGATGGTGGTGCTGGTCATCATTGGCGTTTTGGCCGCACTCATCGTTCCCAATGTCTTGGAACGGGCCGACGACGCCCGCGTAACGGCCGCCAAAACTGACGTAGGCAATCTGGTCCAGGCACTCAAGCTGTACAAACTGGATAACCAGCGCTACCCCACCTCGGCCCAGGGCCTGCAGGCCCTGGTGGCCAAGCCGACGGTCGACCCGGTACCTGCCAACTGGAAACCTTATCTGGACAAACTGCCCACCGATCCCTGGGGTGGTGCCTACCAGTACCTGAATCCGGGCATCAAGGGTGAGGTCGATGTGTTGTCTCTGGGCGCCGATGGCAAGCCCGGCGGCGAAGGCAAAGATGCAGATATCGGTAGCTGGCAGTAAGGCTTCAATCGCTGCAACACCCACACCGGGTCAGCGCGGCTTTACCCTGCTGGAGTTGCTGGTCGTGGTCAGCATCATCGCCATTGCCACCGCTGGCGTGGCTTTTTCCCTGCGTGACAGCGCCCAAACGCAAACCGAACGTGAAGCCCAGCGCCTGGCCGCCCTGCTGGAATCGGCCCGTGCGCAGTCTCGCACCCGCGGGGTGGCGGTGACCTGGCGCAGCACAAACCAGGGTTTTCGCTTCGAAGGACTTCCTGCGGGCACCCTGCCCGGCAACTGGCTGGACAGTGGCACTACCGTCGAAGCTGGCAGCGCGCTGGAACTCGGACCAGACCCCATCATTCCCTCCCAATCGATCACCTTGCGCAGCAAGCTGCAAGCGGGCGTGGCATGGCGCGTCGCCAGTGACGGTTTGCGTCCGTTCAGTGTGCAACTGGCCGGCGATGGGAAAAGCAATCCCCCCGCAGGGGCAGCGCCATGACGTCAAAACCTCTGGTCGGCAAAAGGCGTGGCCTATTGGCTGGCTTCACCCTGATCGAGGTGTTGGTGGCCTTGGGCATCGTGGCCATCGCGTTGACAGCGGGTCTGAAGGCCACGGCTTCGCTGGGACGCAATGCGGTGCGCCAGTCGGACGTGCTGTTGGCCCAGCTCTGTGCCGAGAACGAACTCATCAAACTGCGCCTGGCGCACCAGATGCCAGGTGTTGGCGACTCCACCACGGACTGCAGCCAGGCCGGTGAAGTGCTGCAGGTGCAAACCTCGGTGCGGCCCACACCCAACCCGAACTTTCTGCGTGTGGATGCCAAGGTGTTCAAAAAATCCGAGGCCCAGTTTCAGATCACCACCGTGATGGGGCGCAACTGATGCGGTCACGCAAAGTTCCAGCGCGGCGCAGTTCAGGTTTCACCCTGGTCGAGTTGCTAGTTGCCCTGATGGTGATGGCTGTGCTCAGTCTGATGAGTTGGCGTGGTCTGGACGTCATGGGCCGTGCGCAAAGCCAGACCCAGGCCCGGGCCGACGAATTGCTGGTGCTGCAAAGCGGCTTGGCCCAATGGAGCGCCGACCTCGATGCGATGGCGACCGAACTGACTAACCCACGCGCCATCAACACCTTGCCCAGCGCTATGGAATGGAATGGACTGGTGTTTCGCATCACCCGCACCAGCGCAGGCACGGCTGAGCCCGGCCTCCAGGTGGTTGCCTGGACGCTGGGGCAGGACCAGGGGCGCAAGGTCTGGATGCGCTGGCAATCGCCGGTGGCGCGCTCGCGTGCCGCGCTGGAGGAATCCTGGCTGCAAGCCGCCCTGTGGGCGCAAAGCCCCACCGACACCAGCCGCACCCGCCAGGTACGCATCATTCCCCTGCTGGACTGGCAGATCTTTTACTACCGCAATGACGCCTGGACCAACCCGGGCTCCAGCAGCGACGCGGCCAACGTGAACCCGGATGGTGTGCGCCTGATCCTGAACCTGCCCGAAGGCTCGCCCCTGGTGGGGATGCTGACGCGCGACTGGATGCGTGCCACGGCCGTGGGGAACAAGACATGACGCGGCGGTCACAACGCGGAGCCGCCCTGTTGCTGGCCATGTTGACCGTCACGCTGGTGGCCACTTTTGCGTCCGCCGCACTGTGGCAGCAGTGGCGCGGTGTCGAAATAGAGACCGCCGAACGCAGCCGCACCCAGATGCAGTGGATTCTGAACGGCGCACTGGATTGGGCGCGACTGATCCTGCAGGAGGATGCGCGCAATGGCGAAATCGACCACCTGTCAGAGCCCTGGGCTTTGCCGCTGCAGGAAGCCCGGCTCTCCAGCTTTCTGGCGGTGGACAAAAACAACACCGAAGATGCGATGGATGCATTTTTGTCCGGGCAGATCACCGACCAGCAAGCGCTGCTAAACGTGCGCAATCTGGTGCAGGAAGGAAAGTACAAGCCGGCGGCTTTTCAGGCGTTTACCCGGCTGTTTACCCAGTTGGGGTTGCCCAGCAGCCAATTGGACACGCTGGTAAAACAACTCATTGCCAGCGATGCCGCCAGCAACGCCGATACCAAACCCGACACCCAGTTGCAAGGTCTGGTAAAGGCCCTGGCGCCCCTCAAACCCTACCGTATGGAACAGTTGGT
>CAIQEX010000640.1 GCA_903870955.1 uncultured beta proteobacterium | reverse complement strand
GCACCACGCATCTGAAGGTGGTCGGCGATCCATTGCTTGCGGGCCTGCGTTTTCTGGGTTTGGGCGACCAGCAAAGTACCGATCGACTCACCCGCCGTCAGACGCATCAGTGCATCGGGCTCACGGCCCCAGGCGATGACAGTCGACGCCCCGGAACCCGCAGCCCGCTTGGCGGCCAGAATTTTCGTCAGCATGCCACCACGCCCAATACTCGAGCCCGCACCACCTGCCATGCGTTCCAGTTCCAGGTCACCGGCCTTGGCCTCGGTAACAAACTCGGCCTTGGGGTCTTTGCGCGGATCGGCTGTAAACAGTCCCTTTTGGTCCGTGAGAATGATCAATGCATCGGCATCCACCAGATTCGCAACCAATGCACCAAGCGTGTCGTTGTCGCCAAACTTGATTTCATCGTTAACCACGGTATCGTTTTCGTTGATGACCGGCACCACACCGAGTTTGAGAAGGGTCAACAAGGTGGAACGTGCGTTGAGGTAGCGCTCCCGATCAGCCAAGTCGGCGTGCGTCAACAACACTTGGGCACTGCCCAGTTCGTTCAGACGGAGCTTGGTTTCGTACATCTGGGCCAAGCCCATTTGCCCCACCGCCGCCGCCGCCTGTAACTCTTGAATGGCCTTTGGCCGCACCGACCAACCCAGGCGTTTCATGCCCTCGGCAATGGCGCCGCTGGAAACCATGATGACTTCACGCCCATCACGCATCAGGTGCGCGATCTGGCGGCACCACTCACCAATGGCTTGCTCGTCCAGACCACGACCTTCATTGGTCACCAGGCTGGACCCGACTTTGATCACCACGCGTTTGGCTTTGCGCAGTACGTTGGAATGGGGCTTCTTGGTCAAACCGAGGACACCTGTCTCAGGAGTTAGCTAGGTCACCGGGTTCACCGGCAAAGCGGGGGTCGATTTCCACATGCGGCTGCTCCGCGACTTGCTGGGCCTTCACATGGTTATAAATTTCCTTGATGAGCGGCTCACAGCCCTCGCGCGTCAGCGCAGAAATCTGGAAAACCGGTCCCTTGAACTTATAGCGCTTGATAAAGTCCTTGACGACCGCTTCGCGCGTTTCAAGCGGCAGCATATCGACCTTGTTCAGCACCAGCCAGCGTGGCTTGTTGTACAGGTTGATGTCGTACTTTTTTAGCTCATTGACGATGGCTTTGGCCTGTTTGACCGTGTCTACGCCTTCATCAAACGGTGCAATATCCACAATGTGCAACAGCAAACGGGTGCGCTGCAAATGGCGCAGGAATTGATGACCTAGACCAGCCCCTTCAGCTGCACCTTCAATCAGCCCCGGCAAGTCCGCCACCACAAAGCTTTGTTCGGGGGCGACGCGCACCACGCCCAGGTTCGGGTGCAAGGTGGTGAATGGATAGTCGGCGATACGCGGGCGGGCGTTGGACACGGCCGTGATAAAGGTTGATTTACCGGCATTGGGCATGCCCAGCAGACCCACGTCCGCCAGAACCTTCAGTTCCAGTTTGAGCTCACGTTTTTCACCGGGCCATCCAGGCGTCTTTTGGCGCGGGGCGCGGTTGATGGCGCTCTTGAAACGCAAGTTGCCAAAACCCCCGTCACCGCCCTTGGCAATGGTGATCACTTCGCCGGGAACCAGCAACTCAAACAGCACTTCGCCGGTTTCCGCGTCGGTGATGATGGTGCCCACCGGCATTTTCAACGTGATGTCGTCACCCGCTGCGCCGAACATATCCGAACCCATGCCATGCTCGCCGCGCTTGGCTTCGTGCCGGCGCGCAAAGCGAAAATCGACCAGCGTATTAAGGTTGGGATCCGCTACGGCAAACACGTGGCCGCCGCGACCGCCATCGCCACCATTCGGGCCGCCAAATTCTTTGTATTTTTCATGCCGGAACGAGACGCACCCCGCCCCGCCGTCTCCAGCAGAGATATCGATATAGGCTTCGTCAACGAACTTCATGGTGTCTATTTTCCAAAATGACAACCCACTTGTGGGTTGCGTTGGAGGCTAACTTCGCTTCGGCGAAGTTAAACGGAGTAGGCTTAAAACAAAAACCCCGCGCTCGGCGAGCGCAGGGTTCTTGGGGTGAGCTTCGCTAGCAGATTACGCTGCAGTGATGCTCACAGTATGCTTGTTCAGAGCACCCTTCACCGCGAAGGAGACAGTGCCTTCAACCAGTGCAAACAAGGTGTGATCCTTGCCGATACCGACATTGGTTCCGGGGTGGAACTTGGTTCCGCGCTGACGAACAATGATTGCGCCAGCACTGATCAATTCACCACCGTAGGACTTAACACCCAGCATCTTTGGCTTGGAATCGCGCCCGTTTCGCGTAGAGCCGCCGCCTTTTTTCTGTGCCATGACCCTTGCCCCTTATGCTGCAATAGCGCCGATTTGCAGTTCAGTGAACTGCTGGCGGTGCCCTTGACGTTTCTGATAGTGCTTACGACGACGCATTTTGAAGATGCGCACTTTGTCGTGCTTACCGTGTGCAATTACTCATTTTAGAATTAGAAAAACAAAGTCCTGATGCAAAAGCCATCAAAAACTTGACCTCCAAGTATGGTATTCCATATAAAATAAAAATCTCAGAGCAACTTG
>CAIQEX010000639.1 GCA_903870955.1 uncultured beta proteobacterium | reverse complement strand
CGAGTTCAAGTAGCTTTTTCTTTTTCATTCTGAAGATCCTGATCTGACGTTTTTGCGAGATCTTCGTCTAAGCAGAAACTGGCATTTGCCAAGATTTTCTCAATTTATATTACCAGGGAGCATTCAATGAGAATTAGCGCCGTAGTTTTGGTTGCAATAGTATTGACGCAGGGTGCATTCGCCGCGTCCAGTGTCAAGGACATTGTTTTGGACCGTGTCGCCACCCCGGCTCAGTCGACTGGCAATGCCCCAAGCAGTGATGCCATGGCTGTCAGCGTGTTGGTCGAAGGCGTAGATGGCTCCATGATGCCGCGCTCCACCCAGTCCCTCTTCCGTACCGGTGAGCGTTTCCGCATCAAGGTAGTTGCATCTCGTGCCGGAAAGCTGTCCCTTTACAACACCAACCCATTGGGGTTGACTGGGCGCGATCCGGTCTGGACCGGTATGGTCAACGTGGGGCAGGAAACCATTTCTCCACGCCTGCGCCTGGATGGCAACTCGGGTGAGGACCAGTTGCATGTGCTGCTTGAGCCTGCCGATCAGCCCCAGGGCGCCCTTGTGTGGCTCAACAGCTGGCTGCTCAACAAGTCGGCCTCCAAGGACATCAGCCTGGATGTGCAAAGCACCCCGGCAACCAGTTACGTGATCAACCGTGATGGCCAAGGGTTGGTGACCACGGTGCGCATTGTGCATACGCGCTAAGCCTGCAGACCAAGCCATATCTATCAGGAACACTCCATGAGCAACACCCCTTCCCAGTCCCCAACGGCGCTGCGTAGTGCGCCCGTTTACAAACTGGCCCTGGCCTCGGCTCTGGTCAGCCTGGCCTGCGCTGGCGCCTCGGCCCAAAACAGCCCGGCCAAAACCTTGGCCGTGGAAGCGACTGGCATACCGGTGGCAGCGGCCGCGTCGGCGCCAACCCGCAATGTATTTATAGTGTTTGGCAGTTGGCTGGAGAGCCTGGGCCGCCCCGCGGTTGCCAGCGCGCTCAGTCAGCCCGCTGCACCGGTCGTTTTTGAATTTCTCGCGGGCCAGGCCGCATCGATCTTTGAAACTGTGCCGGTGATCCTGGGTCAACCCGAGCTCCCCCTGCTGGGCCAGGCAGCAGCCGATGCAGCCAACCTGTGGAGCAGTGGTTTCAACTACCAGGGAATGCAGATGACTTACCTAGTGGTCGATGCCAGCGGCACGCGCCAGGAACTGCGTCCGGTTTCCAAGGGTCTTGCCGCAGGCGAACACTACAAGATCCGCTACACCGCCAGTTTCGACGCCGTGGCCACGATTGACCGCGTGGTGGGTGATGTGTGGTCCAGCCAGCGTGTGGGACAGGCCTGGCCACAAGCCGGCATGTCGGTGGCATCCCAGTCGGGTGAAACTGTGGAGCTGCCCCTGGGAGGTGGCTACTTTGTGATGGGCGCTTCTGCCACCGAGCGCTACGTGCTTACCGTACGCCATCCGCAGGCCAAAGGCCAGGCCCGCAGCGACCAGCCGATTTACCGCCAGGACGGCGTGCGCGGAAGCAACTATGTACAGCTGGTCCCGGGCGGCAAGCAGCCGGCGCTGGAGCAGTTGATTGCAGCGCGCACAGGCAACTAACCAGTCACCTCCATGAACAAACGTCACATCCAGACATTTGCGCTGTGCGCTCTGGCATTTTGGGCCGCTGGTCTGGCCCAAGCCCAGGAGGCCGTGGTCTCCGCTCCCAAGATCATCAAGTCCCTGAGCAAGGATATTGTGCTCGACAGCGCTGGCGCCAGTCACAGCCCTGCGGTCGCCATCGACCTGCAGGTGCAGTTCGCCTTCAATTCGGCCGAGTTGCTGCCACCGGGCCAGCGCCAGCTGGATGAACTGGCGCAGGCGCTCAACAGCAAGGATCTGGTGGGCTGGGGCTTTACGCTCGCCGGTCACACCGACCGTGTCGGCTCGGCCGACTACAACCTCAAGCTCTCTCTGGAGCGAGCCATGGCGGTCAAGAACTATTTGGTGATCAACCGCGGCCTCAACCCCAACCGCCTGGAACCTGTGGGCCTCGGCTTTTCGCAGCCGGCCAATCCGGCAGACCCATCTGCCGCCATTAACCGGCGCGTGGAAGTGCGCAAGGTGTCTCTGCAGGCCCGGTCTGCATCCGTGGCGACCCCGATGGCGCCTGCGCGCACTGGCGGAACCCTGGTTCCCACCCCTTGATTCTTAAGGAATGGCATTCATGACAAGTCTTTACACCACCGCAAACGGTCCGGCGCTGCCCGGTCTGCGGCACCCACAACGCTGCCTGGGCCTGATCGCACTGGCGGCCTGCGCCCTGCTGACGCTGGGCGCCTGTGCCCCCCTGGACCAAGCGCCCGCTACCCAGTACGAGCGTGGCCAGTTGCTGACCAAGGTCGACGCGGTGCTGGCTGCCTCGGCACCCGGTGGCGACTTGCGCTTGGTTGCCAGCCCCGACCCTGTGGTGACTGGCCAGACCTTGCGGCTGGTGGTGGGCGTCAGGCAGGCCGGCTACCTGTACCTTTATCAGGTGGCCACCGATGGCCGTACTCTGAGCCTGGTGTTCCCGAACGCAATGGACGGTGCCAACTACGTGGACGCTGGCAGCTCACAGCTTCCGCGCGCCAGTTGGCAGCTGCGCGCCCATGGCCCTGCCGGTACGGGCTACCTGCTGGCCGTGCAAACCCGGGAGCCGATGGACGCCATGACCGTGCAGGCCGATGCCAATAGCGGCAACTTCCGTCTGCCCAAGTCCTACAACGCCGCACTGACCATGTTGCGCGAGGTTGCTCCCTGAACCCGTTGGCACAACCGGAATAGACCATGAAGAAATACCCAAGCCGTCTGACCGGGCTGGCTGCATTGATAGTGCTGCACTTTGGCTTGGCGCTGGCGCAGTCCGCAGCGCCGCTTACTGACCCCAGCGAGAGCGACATTCTGGAGGCCCTGGGCGGCCGTGTCGGGGGCTTGCCTTCAAAGTCCTTTCGCCGTACAGAGGCACCGGACACCAAGACCCGTGCATGCCCCGAGGGCCGGCCGGATGCGCCGGCAGGAGGCGCAGGCGCCAGCAAGAACCTGGTCGCAGTACCCTTCGCATCCGACGGCGCGCCCAGCGTGGATCTGGCAATCAACTTCGAGACCAACTCGGACAAGATCCTGGGCAACAGCCACGCTGCGCTCAACAGCCTGTCCAAGGCGCTCAACTCAAGTTCCCTGCGCGCTGTCAACGTAGCGGTGGCAGGTCATACCGATGCACAGGGCAAGGCGCCAATCAACCTGCAACTGTCCTGTGCCAGAGCCATTGCGGTGCGCAACTACCTGCTCGGTCAGGGCGTGGACAGTGCCCGTCTGGGGGTTTATGGCTTTGGTTCCGAGCGACCGCTGCAGGCAGGCATGGAGGTGTCTGCTATGAACCGGCGCGTTGAAATCCGGCGCGCCAATTAGCCAGTCAGGAAACCAGAACACATACAACATAAATGGCCAGGGAAGGGCGGTTTTCATGACGGAAGAAGAAACGGCAGAGCAAGCGGTTGCCTTGCTGCGCGCGCAGCAGGTCGAGCAGGCCGCCTTGTTGCTGCATCGCTGCCTGGCCGGGCGCATGCAGCGTTACTTTGAGCGCCACCGAGTGTCCCGCAGTGAGGCCGAGGAACTGGTCTCGGATGTGTGGCTTCGCTTTATCGCCAGCAGTTTTGATGGGCGCACCCGTGCTGTGGTCTGGTTGTGGACCGTGGCGCGTTCGGTGCTGCTGGACTGGGTACGGGCGCAGGGAGCCCAGTCGCGTGGCCGTGGACCGGGTGCTTCTGCCTTGGAAATAACCCTAGAAGACGACGCCTGGGCGTTGGTGGAAAACCAGAACGTCGCCGCTGTGACCCCGGGCTGGCTCAAACTCTGTGTGGAGCGCGCAATTCACCAGTTGGAGCAGGACGACCCCGGCCGGGCCCATGTGCTGTGGCTATGGCACCAGGGCTGGTCAGCGGACGAGGTGGCCATTCATTTTGGCGCCCCGCCGCCTCCTTCCGAGAAGCAAAGAACCGCTGCGCGCAACCGCGTGTTGGAGGCCACGCGCAAGGCGCGGGACTATTTTTCTCATTGTCGGGACTGAGCCATGGCCATACCCATTCCCGACCCGCAAGAGGCGCAATGGCTGGAAGCCCTGGGTGGGCGCATCTCGGCCGATGCCCTGACACCGTCCGAGCTGGAACACTTACGGCAACTACAGGGCTACTTTCAGCAACGTGACCTGCGCGACGGGCAATTGCAGCCCAGCGTCGAAAGCGAGGCCCGCCTGCTGGCCCGGGTGCGTGCCGCGGCACCTGCCACAGTGGCTTCCAAAGCGCAGGAGGTGGCTGTGGCCGGGCCCAGCCTGGCTACGCAGTTCGTCAACTTTCTCAAGTGGTTGCTGCCTGTCAAAGGCCAGATGGGCGGGCGCTATGCCGCGCTGGCCGGTCTGGCCATGGTGGCCATCGTGCTGCCCCAGTTGCTGCGGCAGCCGCAGGACGAGGCGCAAATTGCCAAGCAATTGGTGCCTGCGGCCGCTCAGGTGCAAAGCCTTGCCGCAACTCAGCCACTGGAGACTGCCCGGCAACTGCATCAGGCTCTGGCGTTAGCCGGTGTGGTCGCAGAGCTGATCCCGCGTGGTAAAGGGGGCTTTCTGCTGGTGGCAAGCATCACGTTGGAGCAGCGCCAGCAGGTGCAAGATCAGCTCAAGCCCTTGGGCCTGCAGTTGCCAGTTAACGGCGCCTTGCAGATTCTGGTCACCGGGAGCGAATGACATGCGCTTGAACAAGCTCTTCGT